>NZ_JAAQQT010000664.1:0-5661 GCF_011742065.1 Aquabacterium sp. A08 | reverse complement strand
GCCAAGGGCTCGGGCTTTGCCGTGGGCGCCACCTACTCGCTGTCCAAGCGCACCAGCCTGTACGCCGGCTGGCGCGACACCAGCCGCAAGAACGCCGTGGGCACGAAAACCGCCGACGAGCGCCTGTACGCCGCTGGCATCCGCCACGACTTCTGAACCCTGCGTTTTCGTCACGTTTGGATACATGCAAGGGGGCTTCGGCCCCCTTGTGCGTTGTGTTGTGTCAAAAAAAAGACACTTTGGGGCCGTGGACGCGGGTTTTCCGGGTTATCCCTAGAGATTCTGGCCCGTCGCCGTTAGGATTTGCTGCGTGGGTTCGCTTCAGGGCCCTCGCCCGGGTATCCCGGGTTCAACTTTTCAAGGAAGGTTTCTCATGAAAAAGTCTCTGATCGCTCTGGCCGTTCTGGCCGCTTCCGGCGCCGCCATGGCCCAGTCCAGCGTGTCCATCTACGGTATTGCTGACGTGTGGGTTGGCAAGACCACCACCAAGGACACCCTGAATGGTGCAAACACCAAAGAATCCCAGACTTTGCTGGAAAGCGGCGGTTGGGACACCAGCCGTATCGGCTTCCGTGGCACGGAAGACCTGGGCGGCGGTCTGAAGGCCAACTTCCAGATCGAAACTTCCATTGCTCTGGACGCACCCGGCGCCACCAGCCTGGGTGACCGTACAGCCTACATCGGCCTGGCCGGTGGCTTCGGTGAAGTGCAACTGGGCAAGAACTGGACCGCCTACGACGACGTGTGGGGCATTGCTAACAACAACTTCGACAGCGCGTTCACCGCTCGTCCGATGGCTTTCGGTTACACCGACAACCCGAACAACACCATCAAGTACATCAGCCCTTCTTTCGGTGGTTTCACCGGCGCAGTGTCCTACTCGCTGGGTGAAGACAAAACCGCTACTGTGGGTGCGGCCAGTGTCTTCGCTCTGAACGTGACTTATGTTAATGGTCCTCTGACTGTGGCATTTGCTCACCAGAAAGAAGAAGCTGGCTCCACTAACGCTATTGGCTTTGAAAACGCCGGTTTCTTCGATACCACCGTCGAGCCTGCCGTGTTTAACGCTGTTGCCGACACCAAACTGACCAACAATCAGATTGCCGGTTCTTACGATCTGGGCGTCGCCAAGTTGCAAGCTGTGTACAACCAGTCCAAGCTGACTGTGCCGGGCAACAATTCTGTTAAGTCCAATGAATACGCTTTTGGCGTGGAAGCCCCCGTGGCTGCCAACCTGAGCGTGGCCGCCGGTTACGGCCAAGCCAAAGTCAAAGTTGCTGGTGCCGAAGTGGGCAAGTCCAAGGCTTATGGTTTCGCTGTGAACTACACCCTGTCTAAGCGTACCAACGTTTACGCTGGTTACAGCCAAGAGAAATTTACCCAACCCGGTACTCCCGGTTCCATCAAGGACAGCGGCTACGCTGTGGGCGTGAAGCACTCCTTCTAATCCCCGCGCTGGCCAAGCCAGCTAGAGGTTTAGAAACCAAACCCACCGGGGCAACCCGGTGGGTTTTTTATTGACCGCGTCACTTCAACGCAAAACCCGCCACCTGTTTGTAGCGGTCCGAAATCGCCCGCAGCTCGTCCTGGCCAATCAGCTCGTCGATGTGGCCAAAAGGCTGGCCGCCGCTCAGTTCGTCGGCCTTCATGATGATGGCGTCGGGCGGCTGGCTGCGGTTGGTTTCCACCACGCGGGCGGTGGCGGGCAAGCGGGCGGCCTCGTAGCGTTGCAAGGCCTCCACCGGGTCGGCGGTGCGGGCCAGCAGGTCGGCCAGGGTGCGCGCGTCCAGCAGCGCCTGGGCCGAACCGTTGGAGCCCCGGGGGTACATGGGGTGCGCGGCGTCGCCCATCAGCGTCAGCCGGCCGTGGCTCCAGCGGGGCAGGGCGTCTTTGTCCACCATGGGGTACTCGAACACCTGCGTCGCGTGGCGTATCAACGCCGGCACGTCCAGCCAGTCGTAGCGCCAATCGGCAAAGGTGGGCAAAAAGTCGTCCAGCCGGCCGGGCTGGTTCCAGTCGTTCATGGCGGCGTCGGGCCGGCGGATTTCGGCCACCCAGTTGATGAGCTGGTTGCCCTGGCCGTCCACGTTGTCCACGATGGGGTAGATGACCATTTTGCCGGTGTCGATGGAGCCGATGCGGAGGTAGCTTTTGCCGGTGAGGATGGGTTTGTGCACCGTGACGCCGCGCCAGGTGTTGATGCCGGCGAAGCAGACCGCGTCTTGCGGGAACAGCTGGCGCCGAATGGCGGAGTTGACGCCGTCGCAGGCCACCACCACGTCGGCCCGCACCGGGGCGGGGGTGTGGCCGGTGGCGTCGGGGGCGAAGTGCAGGGTCACGCCGGTGGCGTCTTGCTCGAAGCGCACACAACGGTGCCCGGTGTGCAGGGCCTGGGCGCCCAGCCGGGCGGCGGCGGCGCGGTACAGCACCTGGTGCAGCTTGCCGCGGTGGATGCCCAGCTCCGGCACGTCGTAACCGGCGTGGCGGCCGCGCGGTTCGCGGTAAATGAACTGGCCCCAGCGGTTGTAGAACACGCTTTCGAGGTTTTCGATGGCCACCGCTTCCAGTTCGGCTTGCAGGCCCAGGTCGCGCAGCTCGCGCATGGCGTGCGGCAGCAGGGTGATGCCGACGCCGATTTCCTTGACCTCGGGCACGGCTTCGTACACCTGGCAGGCCAGGCCGCGCTGGTGCAGGCCCAACGCCAGGGCCAGGCCGGCTATGCCGCCGCCCACAATGGCAATGTTCAAGGGGGCTGCATGGCTCATCATTCGGCCTTGATGTTTTGCGCCTGGATGAGGCGGGCCCAGCGTTCGGCGTCGCGCTGCACCAGTTGGGCAAATTCCTGTGGGGTGCTGTGGCTGGGGTCCATGCCCTGGGGCTCGAAGGCGCGGCGCACGTCGTCGCTGGCCAGGATGGTTTTGAGTTCGGTGTTGAGGGTGTTGACCACCGCCTCGGGCGTGCCTTTGGGGGCGAACACGCCATACCACATGTCCACGTTCACGTTGCCGGCCTTGGCTTCGGCCAGGGTGGGCAGGTCGGGCAGCAGGGGGTGGCGTTGGTCGCTGCCCAGGCCCAGGGCCACCAGCCGTCCGGCCTTGATTTGCCCCAGCGCCACGTGGATGGGCAGGAACATGGCGTCCACCTGGCCGCCCACCAGGTCGGCCAGGGCCGGGCCGGTGCCCCGGTAGGGAATGTGGGTGAGGAACACGCCCGCCGTGTTCTTGAACAGCTCCATGGACAGGTGGTGCGGCGTGCCCACACCGGGCGAGGAATAGTTCAGCCGCCCGGGGTGTTTGTGCGCGTGGGCCACCAGGTCGGCGGCGGTTTTGAACCCGGTTTTGGGGTGGGTGACCAACACCAGCTGGCCCCAACTGGTGCGGGCCACGGGCACCAGGTCGCGCAGGGGGTCGAACGGCAGGCTGGGGTAGAGGCTGCGGTTCATGACCAGGGTGCTCACGCTCACCAGCAGGGTGGCGCCGTCGGGCGCGGCGCGCACCACGGTTTCGGTGCCGATGTTGCCCGACGCGCCGGGCTTGTTGTCCACCATGACGGGGCGGCCCAGCCGTTCGGCCAGCTTGGGGCCGACGGTGCGGGCGATCAGGTCGATGCCGGTGCCGGGCGTGAACGGCACCACCAGGCGGATCGGCGCGGCCGCCGCAGCCTGTGCCCAGGCGGGCACGCTGGCGGCCAGGCCGCCCAGCAGGGCGCTGCCCAGCACGGCGCGGCGGCGCAGGCCGTGGGGGGTGGTGGTGGGTGGGGTCATGGGGCGGTCTCCTTTGTTAGCATGCAAACAATTTTCGCCTTGTGTGGGTGTGTGACGCATCCATAGAATCCCTAGGGATGAACGCTGCCGCCCCTCCTCTGGAAACCCTGGCCCAGCTGTACGCCCGGCCGGGTTTCCTGCTGCGCCGCGCGCACCAGATTTCGGCCGCCGTGTTCGAGGACGCCTGCGCCCCGCTGGGCCTGACCCAGGCGCAGTACGGCGCCATGACGGTGCTGGCCGCCGCCCCCGGACTGGACCAGACCCGCCTGGCCCGGGCGCTGGCCTTTGACAAGGTGACGGCCCTGCGCGTGCTGCGCGGGCTGCAGGCGCGCGGGCTGGTGGAGCGTGCCCCGGTGCCCGGCAACGCGCGCCAGCTGGCGGTGCAACTGACGGTGGCTGGGCACGACACCTTGGCCCAGGCCCAGCAGGCCGCCCAGGCCGCTTACCAGCGGCTGTTGCAGCCCTTGGCGCCCCCGCAGCAACAGCAGCTGGTGCAGTTGCTGGCGCAGCTGACCGATGGCCTGGCCCACGCCGCGCGCGCCCCGTTCGTGCCCCTGACCGGCCACCCCGGTTGAGCATGCCCCCCGAACGCCACGACACCCACATTTCCACCGTGCTGCTGGCCGGTGACTGGGCCTACAAGCTGAAAAAGCCGGTGGTGTGGCCGTTTCTGGACTTTTCCACCGCGGCGGCGCGCCGGCATTTTTGCCTGGAAGAACTGCGCCTGAACCGCCGCACCGCACCCGAGCTGTACCTGGACGTGCGGCCCCTGAGCCACCCAGTAGAGGTGTTTCTGCGCGACCCCGCCGCCGCCTTGGCCGCCAGTGACAAGGCCACCGCCACCGACTGGGTGCTGCGCATGCGGCGCTTCCCGCCCGGTGCCTTGTGGGCCGAGCGCGCCGCCGCAGGCTTGTTGACCCCGGCCGACGCCGAAGCGCTGGCCGCCCACCTGGCCGACTTCCACACCGGCCTGCCGCCGGTGCCGGCGCCCGCGCCGGGCCAGGGCCCAGTGCACGGCCTGGCGCACTGGCTGCAGGCCAGCCTGCAAGCCATTGCACAGCACCCGCAGCGCCCGGCCTGGCTGGACGCCCCCCGTTGGCACACGGTGAGCGACCGCGTGCTGGCCCTGCTGCAAGCCCTGCGGCCTTGGCTGGCGGCCCGCCAGGCCCAGGGCCATGTGCGCGAAGGCCACGGCGACCTGCACCTGGGCAACATCGTGCAGTGGCTGGGCCGCCCGCTGGCGTTTGACGCCATCGAGTTCAGCGCCGAACTGCGCACCGTGGACACCATGAACGACGCCGCCTTTGCCGCCATGGACCTGCTGGCACACGGGTTGCCGGTGCTGGCCTGGCGCTTCTGGGGCGCCTACGCCGAACGCATGGGCGACCACGCCGGGCTGGCCGGGTGGCGCCTGTGGGTGGCCTACCGCGCGCTGGTGCGCGCGCAGGTGGCCCTGTTGAGTGGCGCCGTGCCCGGTGTGCTGGAGCGCTACTGGCGCTGCGCCGAAGCGGTGCTGGCCCCACCCGCGCCGCCGCGCCTGGTGCTGACGCAGGGGCCCAGCGGCTCGGGCAAGTCCACCGTGGCGGCGCTGGTGTGCGACGCTTTGGCCGCCCGGGGCCAGGCGGCGGTGCGCTTGCGCTCCGACGTGGAGCGCAAGCGCCTGCACGGCTTGGACCCCACCGAGCGCGGCGGCCCGGCGCTGTACACCCCGCCAGCCACGCAGCGCACCTACGCCCACCTGCAGGCGCTGGCGCGCCCCTTGTTGGACGCCGGCGTGTCGGTGGTGGTGGACGCCGCCTTCCTGCACCATGCCGAACGCCAGGCCATGCGTGCCATGGCCGGGCAGGCCAGCGCACCCTGTCACCTGCTGCAGTGCCGGGCCGACCCCGCCCGCATGG
>NZ_JAAQQT010000663.1:0-5613 GCF_011742065.1 Aquabacterium sp. A08 | reverse complement strand
CTGTACGCCGGCTGGCGCGACACCAGCCGCAAGAACGCTGTGACCGGCGTTAAGTCGGCCGACGAGCGCCTGTACGCCGCTGGCATCCGCCACGACTTCTGATCCCTGCGTTCTCGTCACGTTTGGATACATGCAAGGGGGCTTCGGCCCCCTTGTGCGTTGTGTTGTGTCAAAAAAAAGACACTTTGGGACGGTGGATGCGGGTTTTCCGGGTTATCCCTAGAGATTCTGGCCCGTCGCCGTTAGGATTTGCTGCGTGGGTTCGCTTCAGGGCCCTCGCCCGGTTCACCGGGTTCAACTTTTCAAGGAAGGTTTCTCATGAAAAAGTCTCTGATCGCTCTGGCCGTTCTGGCCGCTTCCGGCGCCGCCATGGCCCAGTCCAGCGTGTCCATCTACGGTATCGCTGACGTGTGGGTTGGCAAGTCCACCTTCAAAGACAACATCGGCGGTGGTGCTACTTTCAAAGAGTCCACCACTGAAATGGGCAGCGGCGGTTGGGACACCAGCCGCATCGGCTTCCGTGGCACGGAAGACCTGGGCGGCGGTCTGAAGGCCAACTTCCAGATCGAAACCAAGATTGCCATCGATTCGCCGGCACCCACCTCTCTGGGTGACCGCACCGCTTACATCGGCCTGGCCGGTGGCTTCGGTGAAGTGCAACTGGGCAAGAACTGGACCGCCTACGACGACGTCTGGGGTGCCCACAACAACAACTTCGACAGCGCATTCACCGCTCGTCCTTCGGCTTTCGGCTACACCGACAACCCGAACAACACCATCAAGTACATCAGCCCCTCCTTCGGTGGTTTCACCGGTGCTGTGTCCTACTCGCTGGGTGAAGACAAAGCTGTTGCTGGCGACGAATCCAGCAACGTGTTTGCCCTGAACGTGGCTTACAACAACGGCCCGATTTCTGTTGCATTTGCTCACCAGAAGGAAAAAGTGGGCGAAGACGGCACCAAAGTTGGTCTGGACGCCGAAGGTCTGGTTGGCGAATTCATCGGCGTGACCTTGGCTGATTTGGATCCGGATTCCAAGCTGACCAACAACCAGATTTCTGGTTCCTACGACCTGGGCGTTGCTAAGCTGCTGGCCACCTACAACAAAGCCAAGCTGTCTGTTCTCGGTGGCGATCTGAAGTCCAACGAATACACCTTCGGCGTTGAAGTTCCGGTGGCTGCCAACATTTCCGTTGGCGCTGGCTACGGTCAAGCCAAGCTGAAAATCGACGGTGAAAACGTTGCCAAAGCCAAGTCCTTCGGCTTCGCTGCTTACTACTCGCTGTCCAAGCGCACCACCGCCTATGCAGGTTACAGCCAGACCAAGGTCACTTTTGATGGCGTCACCGGTTCTGCCAAGGACACCCTGTACGCTGTGGGCGTGAAGCACACCTTCTAATCTTGACGCTGGCCTAGCCAGCTAGAGGTTTGAACGCCAAAACCCACCGGGGCAACCCGGTGGGTTTTTTCTTGCCCGCTTCACTTCAATGCAAACCCCGCCACCTGTTGGTAGCGGTCCGAAATTGCCCGCAGCTCGTCCTGGCCAATCAGTTCGTCGATGTGGCCAAAGGGCTGGCCGCCGCTCAGTTCGTCGGCCTTCATGATGATGGCGTCGGGCGGCTGGCTGCGGTTGGTTTCCACCACGCGGGCGGTGGCGGGTAGGCGGGCGGCCTCGTAGCGTTGCAGGGCTTCCATCGGGTCGGCGGTGTGGGCCAGCAGGTCGGCCAGGGTGCGGGCGTCCAGCAGCGCCTGGGCCGAACCGTTGGAGCCGCGGGGGTACATGGGGTGGGCGGCGTCGCCCATCAGCGTCAGCCGGCCGTGGCTCCAGCGGGGCAGGGCGTCTTTGTCCACCATGGGGTACTCGAACACCTGCGTCGCGTGGCGTATCAACGCCGGCACGTCCAGCCAGTCGTAGCGCCAATCGGCAAAGGTGGGCAAAAAGTCGTCCAGCCGGCCGGGCTGGTTCCAGTCGTTCATGGCGGCGTCGGGCCGGCGGATTTCGGCCACCCAGTTGATGAGCTGGTTGCCCTGGCCGTCCACGTTGTCCACGATGGGGTAGATGACCATTTTGCCGGTGTCGATGGAGCCGATGCGGAGGTAGCTTTTGCCGGTGAGGATGGGTTTGTGCACCGTGACGCCGCGCCAGGTGTTGATGCCGGCGAAGCAGACCGCGTCTTGCGGGAACAGCTGGCGCCGAATGGCGGAGTTGACGCCGTCGCAGGCCACCACCACGTCGGCCCGCACCGGGGCGGGGGTGTGGCCGGTGGCGTCGGGGGCGAAGTGCAGGGTCACGCCGGTGGCGTCTTGCTCGAAGCGCACACAACGGTGCCCGGTGTGCAGGGCCTGGGCGCCCAGCCGGGCGGCGGCGGCGCGGTACAGCACCTGGTGCAGCTTGCCGCGGTGGATGCCCAGCTCCGGCACGTCGTAACCGGCGTGGCGGCCGCGCGGTTCGCGGTAAATGAACTGGCCCCAGCGGTTGTAGAACACGCTTTCGAGGTTTTCGATGGCCACCGCTTCCAGTTCGGCTTGCAGGCCCAGGTCGCGCAGCTCGCGCATGGCGTGCGGCAGCAGGGTGATGCCGACGCCGATTTCCTTGACCTCGGGCACGGCTTCGTACACCTGGCAGGCCAGGCCGCGCTGGTGCAGGCCCAACGCCAGGGCCAGGCCGGCTATGCCGCCGCCCACAATGGCAATGTTCAAGGGGGCTGCATGGCTCATCATTCGGCCTTGATGTTTTGCGCCTGGATGAGGCGGGCCCAGCGTTCGGCGTCGCGCTGCACCAGTTGGGCAAATTCCTGTGGGGTGCTGTGGCTGGGGTCCATGCCCTGGGGCTCGAAGGCGCGGCGCACGTCGTCGCTGGCCAGGATGGTTTTGAGTTCGGTGTTGAGGGTGTTGACCACCGCCTCGGGCGTGCCTTTGGGGGCGAACACGCCATACCACATGTCCACGTTCACGTTGCCGGCCTTGGCTTCGGCCAGGGTGGGCAGGTCGGGCAGCAGGGGGTGGCGTTGGTCGCTGCCCAGGCCCAGGGCCACCAGCCGTCCGGCCTTGATTTGCCCCAGCGCCACGTGGATGGGCAGGAACATGGCGTCCACCTGGCCGCCCACCAGGTCGGCCAGGGCCGGGCCGGTGCCCCGGTAGGGAATGTGGGTGAGGAACACGCCCGCCGTGTTCTTGAACAGCTCCATGGACAGGTGGTGCGGCGTGCCCACACCGGGCGAGGAATAGTTCAGCCGCCCGGGGTGTTTGTGCGCGTGGGCCACCAGGTCGGCGGCGGTTTTGAACCCGGTTTTGGGGTGGGTGACCAACACCAGCTGGCCCCAACTGGTGCGGGCCACGGGCACCAGGTCGCGCAGGGGGTCGAACGGCAGGCTGGGGTAGAGGCTGCGGTTCATGACCAGGGTGCTCACGCTCACCAGCAGGGTGGCGCCGTCGGGCGCGGCGCGCACCACGGTTTCGGTGCCGATGTTGCCCGACGCGCCGGGCTTGTTGTCCACCATGACGGGGCGGCCCAGCCGTTCGGCCAGCTTGGGGCCGACGGTGCGGGCGATCAGGTCGATGCCGGTGCCGGGCGTGAACGGCACCACCAGGCGGATCGGCGCGGCCGCCGCAGCCTGTGCCCAGGCGGGCACGCTGGCGGCCAGGCCGCCCAGCAGGGCGCTGCCCAGCACGGCGCGGCGGCGCAGGCCGTGGGGGGTGGTGGTGGGTGGGGTCATGGGGCGGTCTCCTTTGTTAGCATGCAAACAATTTTCGCCTTGTGTGGGTGTGTGACGCATCCATAGAATCCCTAGGGATGAACGCTGCCGCCCCTCCTCTGGAAACCCTGGCCCAGCTGTACGCCCGGCCGGGTTTCCTGCTGCGCCGCGCGCACCAGATTTCGGCCGCCGTGTTCGAGGACGCCTGCGCCCCGCTGGGCCTGACCCAGGCGCAGTACGGCGCCATGACGGTGCTGGCCGCCGCCCCCGGACTGGACCAGACCCGCCTGGCCCGGGCGCTGGCCTTTGACAAGGTGACGGCCCTGCGCGTGCTGCGCGGGCTGCAGGCGCGCGGGCTGGTGGAGCGTGCCCCGGTGCCCGGCAACGCGCGCCAGCTGGCGGTGCAACTGACGGTGGCTGGGCACGACACCTTGGCCCAGGCCCAGCAGGCCGCCCAGGCCGCTTACCAGCGGCTGTTGCAGCCCTTGGCGCCCCCGCAGCAACAGCAGCTGGTGCAGTTGCTGGCGCAGCTGACCGATGGCCTGGCCCACGCCGCGCGCGCCCCGTTCGTGCCCCTGACCGGCCACCCCGGTTGAGCATGCCCCCCGAACGCCACGACACCCACATTTCCACCGTGCTGCTGGCCGGTGACTGGGCCTACAAGCTGAAAAAGCCGGTGGTGTGGCCGTTTCTGGACTTTTCCACCGCGGCGGCGCGCCGGCATTTTTGCCTGGAAGAACTGCGCCTGAACCGCCGCACCGCACCCGAGCTGTACCTGGACGTGCGGCCCCTGAGCCACCCAGTAGAGGTGTTTCTGCGCGACCCCGCCGCCGCCTTGGCCGCCAGTGACAAGGCCACCGCCACCGACTGGGTGCTGCGCATGCGGCGCTTCCCGCCCGGTGCCTTGTGGGCCGAGCGCGCCGCCGCAGGCTTGTTGACCCCGGCCGACGCCGAAGCGCTGGCCGCCCACCTGGCCGACTTCCACACCGGCCTGCCGCCGGTGCCGGCGCCCGCGCCGGGCCAGGGCCCAGTGCACGGCCTGGCGCACTGGCTGCAGGCCAGCCTGCAAGCCATTGCACAGCACCCGCAGCGCCCGGCCTGGCTGGACGCCCCCCGTTGGCACACGGTGAGCGACCGCGTGCTGGCCCTGCTGCAAGCCCTGCGGCCTTGGCTGGCGGCCCGCCAGGCCCAGGGCCATGTGCGCGAAGGCCACGGCGACCTGCACCTGGGCAACATCGTGCAGTGGCTGGGCCGCCCGCTGGCGTTTGACGCCATCGAGTTCAGCGCCGAACTGCGCACCGTGGACACCATGAACGACGCCGCCTTTGCCGCCATGGACCTGCTGGCACACGGGTTGCCGGTGCTGGCCTGGCGCTTCTGGGGCGCCTACGCCGAACGCATGGGCGACCACGCCGGGCTGGCCGGGTGGCGCCTGTGGGTGGCCTACCGCGCGCTGGTGCGCGCGCAGGTGGCCCTGTTGAGTGGCGCCGTGCCCGGTGTGCTGGAGCGCTACTGGCGCTGCGCCGAAGCGGTGCTGGCCCCACCCGCGCCGCCGCGCCTGGTGCTGACGCAGGGGCCCAGCGGCTCGGGCAAGTCCACCGTGGCGGCGCTGGTGTGCGACGCTTTGGCCGCCCGGGGCCAGGCGGCGGTGCGCTTGCGCTCCGACGTGGAGCGCAAGCGCCTGCACGGCTTGGACCCCACCGAGCGCGGCGGCCCGGCGCTGTACACCCCGCCAGCCACGCAGCGCACCTACGCCCACCTGCAGGCGCTGGCGCGCCCCTTGTTGGACGCCGGCGTGTCGGTGGTGGTGGACGCCGCCTTCCTGCACCATGCCGAACGCCAGGCCATGCGTGCCATGGCCGGGCAGGCCAGCGCACCCTGTCACCTGCTGCAGTGCCGGGCCGACCCCGCCCGCATGG
>NZ_JAAQQT010000662.1:0-22137 GCF_011742065.1 Aquabacterium sp. A08 | reverse complement strand
CCCGGCTGGGCGACCGGGTGCGGGTCCGCGTGGGCAACCTGACCATGACCAACCACCCCATCCACATCCACGGCATCGAGTTCGAGGTGACCGGCACCGACGGCGGCCCGGTGCCCAAGAGCGCCCGCTGGCCCGAGGTCACCACCGACGTGGCCGTGGGCCAGATGCGCCAGCTCGAATTCGTGGCCGATGAGCCGGGCGACTGGGCCATGCACTGCCACAAGAGCCACCACACCATGGGCGCCATGGGCCACGGCGTGCCCACCCTGATCGGCGTGGACCACCGCGGCACGGTCCGCGGCCTGCAGCAGGTCGCGCCCGACTACATGGTCATGGGCGAACGCGGCATGTACGACATGAAGGAAATGGAGATGGAACTGCCCCCCAACACCTTCCCCATGATGACCGGCCAGGGCCCGTTTGGCCCCATCGGCATGGGCGGCATGTTCACCCTGCTGAAAGTGCGCGCCGACCAGGCCCCGAACGACTACCGGGACCCCGGGCACTACGCCCACCCCGTCGGCACCGTGGCCTACGAATACCAAGGGCCACCACTGGCCGATGCACCCAGCGCGGCGCCCCCCGCCCCGTCACCGGCCACCGACCCGCACGCCGGCCACGGCAGCGCGCCCCCGGCCGACGCCCAGGTGCGCAAACCGCACGGCCACCGGCACCACTGAACCCCCTTGCCCCCACAGGAGTACCCCATGCCCGACCAGACCCCCCGCCCCCTGGGCCGCGCCGCGCGCACGGCCCGCACCGCCTTGCTGGCCACCGCGCTGTGCACCGGCCTGGCCCACGCCCACGGCCCCGCCGGCCACACCCCCAAGGCCGCCGCGCCCGCCGGGGCCATGCCGCACCACCCCCAGCACCACGCCGCGCCCGAGCAAAAGCCCTGGGGCATCGCCGGCCAGGCGGCCCAGGTGCAACGCACCCTCACCGTCCGCATGACCGACGACATGCGCTTTGCGCCCGCCGCCATCGAAGTGAAGCTCGGTGAAACCGTGCGCCTGGTCGCGGTCAACGCCGGGCAGGTGCTGCACGAAATCGTCATCGGCACGCCCGAGGAACTCCAGGCCCACGCCGCGATGATGAAGAAACACCCCAACATGGAACACGACGAGCCCTACATGGCCCACGTCAACGCCGGCCAGCGCGGCGAGATCGTCTGGACCTTCAACCGCCCCGGCGACTTCCAGTTCGCCTGCCTGATCCCCGGCCACTTCGAGGCCGGCATGGTCGGCCGCATCACCGTGCGGCCCTGAACCCCACACCGCCCCGGAGAACACCCCATGCAACGACGCACCCTGCTCCGTGCCGGCCTGACCGCCCTGGCCGGCCCCACGGCGTTGGCCACCGCCACGCAGGCACTGGCCCAGCCCCAGCCCCTGATCGAGGTCTGGAAAGACCCCAACTGCGGTTGCTGCCAGGACTGGATGACCCACTTGAAAGCGAACGGCTTTGCCGTCAAGGCGCACGACGTGGGCAACACCGCCGCGCGCCGCCGCCTGGGTCTGCCGGACCGCTACGGCTCCTGCCACACCGCCACCGTGGGCGGTTACGTGGTGGAAGGCCACGTGCCGGCGGCCGACATCCAGCGCTTGCTGCGCGAGCGCCCCAAGGCACTGGGCCTGAGCGTGCCGCGCATGCCCATCGGCAGCCCCGGCATGGACGGCCCCGAATACGGTGGCCGCCAAGACCCCTACGACGTGCTGCTGGTGGGCCGCGACGGCAACGCCACCATTTACGCCTCCTACCACCGATGAACCCCCAGGACACCGCCATGCACCCGCTTCGCACCCTCCCCGCTGCCCTGGCTTGGACCCTTGCACTGGCCACGCCCCTGGTGGCCCAGGCCCAGGCCGACCACAGCGCCCACCACGCCCCGGCAGCCCCCGCACCCAACACCGCCAGCGACGCGTCCGCAGCCCAGGCCACCCTGCCCTGGGCCGAAGCCGAGGTGCGGCGCGTGGACCTCCAGACCGGCAAGATCGGCCTGCGCCACGGCCCCATCGCCAACCTGGACATGCCCCCCATGAGCATGGTGTTCCAGGTGGCCGACCCCGCCCTGCTGCAAGGCCTGCGGCCCGGCGACCGGGTGCGCTTCACCGCCGACCAGGTCAACGGCCAGTACACCGTGCTGCAGCTGGAGCCGGTGCGGTAAGCTGCGGGGTCCATGCCCCCACTGCGCTACACCCTGCTGTCGCTGCGCGACCTGCTGGTCTCCTTCGGCCCCTTCATCCTGCTCACCGCCGGCCTGCTGGGGCTGGCCTATGGGTGGCTCAACCCCAACCCGCCCACCCGGGTGGTGCTGGCCACCGGGCCCGAACAAAGCGCCTACGACACCTTCGGCCAGCGCTACGCCGCGGCCCTGTCGGCCTACGGCATCACGGTGGAACTGCTGCGCAGCGACGGCTCGGCCGACAACATCGAACTGGTGCGCAGCGGCCGCGCCGACCTGGGCTTTGTGCAGGGCGGCAGCGGCCACATCCGGCCCGACGACGCGGACACCCTGCAAACCCTGGGCAGCCTGTTCGTCGAGCCGCTCTGGCTGTTCTACCACGAGGCCAGCGCCCAGCGCCTGAACCGGCAGCCCCGCCTGGCGGCACTGACCGAGCTGCGCGGCTGGCGCGTCAACGTCGGCACCGACGGCAGCGGCGTGCCGCAGCTGTTCACCCAACTGCTGGACGCCAACCGCCTCGGGCCCGACGACCTGACGCTCTCCCGCCTGGCCCAGACGCCGGCCACCGTCGCCTTCCTGGCACAGGATCTGGACGCGCTGGTGTTCGCCTCCGCCCCCGAATCGCCGCTGGTGCAAATGCTGCTGCAAACCCCCGGCGTGCGACTGATGAACGTGCAACAGGCCCAGGCCTACGCGCGCCGTTTCGGCTTCCTCACCCCGGTGGTGCTGCCGCAAGGCGTGGTGGACCTGGCCGCCAACCGCCCCGCGCAAGACCTGCACCTGGTCGCCTCCACCACCAGCCTGCTGGCCCGCAGCGGCACCCACCCCGCCATCCTGCAGCTGTTCGCGCAAACGGCGCAAACCCTGCACAGCCCGCCCGGCTGGTTCAACCGCCTGCGCGAATACCCCAACCTCGACCTGGCCGAGGTGCCGGTGGCCGCCGAGGCCGAACGCGCGCTGAAGAACGGCCGCCCGCTGATGCAGCGCTACCTGCCCTTCTGGCTGGCCAACCTGGTCGAGCGCATGTGGCTGGCGCTGGGCCTGATCATCGCGCTGGCGCTGCCCTTGTCGCGCGTGCTGCCGCCGCTGTACACCTTCCGCATCCGCTCGCGCGTGTTCCGCTGGTACGCCGAGCTGCGCGACATCGAAACCCGGGCCGAGGCCGAAGCCGCCGCCATCGACGGCCTGCTGCACGACCTGGACGCGCTGGAGGCCCGCGCCGAAAAAATCCCGCTGCCGCTGGCCTACACCGACGAGCTCTACGCCCTGCGCCACCACATCGAACTGGTGCGCCAGCGCCTGCGCCGGCTGGGCAACACCCACCCCGCCAACGCCCCCGCCAGCGCGGGGTACACACCGGCCGGGGGATAATCCGGGGCTGTTCCAACGCCCGGGGAAAGTGACCGCCATGACCACCTTCGTCGATGCCAGCCTGATCGCCGCCGACAGCGCCCTGCGCACCCTGTTTGCCCCCCACCGCGCCGGGCGCACCTGCCCCACCGTGCCCGACCCGCTGCAAGCCAGCGCCCACCCCCTGAGCGACACCGACCGGCGCCTCTCGGGCGCGCTGATGCGGGTCAACCACGTCGGTGAAATCTGCGCCCAGGCGCTCTACACCTCGCAGGCGCTGGCCGCGCGGCTCGGCCCCGGCGACCGCCCCGCCCGGGAGGGTCTGGCGCGCCACCTCGAAGCCGCCGGCCAGGAAGAAACCGACCACCTGGCCTGGTGCAAGCAGCGGCTCGACGAACTGGGCGACCGCCCCTCGCTGCTCAACCCGCTGTGGTACGCCGGCGCCTTCGGCATCGGCCTGTTGGCCGGGCGCCTGGGCGAACGGGTCAGCCTGGGTTTTGTGGTGGAAACCGAACGCCAGGTGGAGGCCCACCTCGACAGCCACATGGACCGCCTGCCCGCGCACGACCATGCTTCGCGCGCCATCGTGGCACAAATGAAGGACGACGAGGCGCGCCACGCCCGCGAGGCCCAGCACGCCGGCGCGGCCGAGCTGCCGGCGCCGGTGAAACGCGCCATGCGCCTGGCCGCCCGGGCCATGACGACCCTGGCCCACCGCGTCTGAGCCCCACCGCCCCGCCGCAGGTCGGTGGGCGGCGCCGGCCTCAGGCCTCGATCAGGTCGAAGCCGGTGGTGATCTCGGCCGTCTTGCCCAGCATGATGCTGGCCGAACAGTATTTCTCGTGGCTCATGGCGATGGCGCGCTCCACCGCCGCCGGCGGGATGCCTTTGCCCGTCACCGTGAACTGCATGTGGATTTTGGTGAACACCTTGGGCTCGGTCTCGGCCCGTTCGCTGGTGAGCTTGACGCTGCAACCGCGCACGTCGTGCCGACCGCGCTTGAGGATCAGCACCACGTCGTAGGCGGTGCAACCGCCGGTGCCGGCCAGCAGGGTTTCCATGGGGCGCGGCGCCAAGTTGGCGCCACCGTTCTCGGGCTTGGCGGCGTCGGGCGCGCCGTCCATGGCCAGCACGTGGCCGCTGCCGGTTTCGGCCACAAAGCCCATGTTCGAACGGGTGCCGGCGGCGCCGGTCCAGGTGACGGTGCATTCCACGGTGGGTGTCTCCAAAAAAACAACAGCGGCGCCAACGGGGTTGTTGCAACGCAGCAATATCGGGTTTATACTGAGGTCATTGTATGCAATCCAGCCAACGCAGGCTTGCATCGCCCGGGGCCCGCCCCGCTGTCAGTTGTCTCCTCTGCCCTCTATGGGTGGTTCAAAGCCCGGTCAATCGCGACCGGGCTTTTTTTTGCCCGGTTCGCGGCAGGGGCAAAAAAAATGCCACCCCTGGGGGTGGCATGAAGTCCATCAGGACGTCGTTGGAAACCTCGCGGGCGCTGGCTTGCTCTTGTTGTGGGGCCAGCACCCCCCTGAATCCAGATTCTTTTTTCTTGCGTGTGCTGACAGCCTGGAACCAATTGTGCACCCGCAGCAAAGGCTTGAACATCCCCTGTTTGGGGGAGGCGGCTCACCCATTCGGCAGAAACACCGCGAAACAGGCGCCGCCGCCGGGGCGCTCCTCGCACCAGGCCCGGCCGCCGTGGCGCTGGGCGATGGTCTGCACCAGCGCCAGCCCCAGGCCCACCCCGCCCTCGCGTTCGCTGGCGCCGGGCAGGCGGTAGAAGGGCTCGAAGATGCGGCTGCGCTGGTCCGGCGGCACGCCCGGGCCCCGGTCGCAGACGCGCAGGGTCCAGCCGGCGACCCGGTCCGCTGCGCCCGGGGCGCCGCCCGCCACGGACAGCGGCTCGGGCACCAGCGTCAGGCCGACGCTGGCGGGGTTGCCGTCGCGCAGGCCGTGGCGGCGGGCGTTTTCCAGCAGGTTGCGCACCAGCCGGCGCAGCAGGCGGGCGTGGCCGCGCAGCACCGCCGGCGGCCAGCCGGCCCCCCCGCCGGCGTCCAGCGTGGCGCCGGTGCGGGCGCACTCCTCGGCCGCCAGGCCCAGCAGGTCCACCTCCTCCAGCGGGCCCAGCGCGGCCGCGTCGTTCGGGTCGGCCAGGTCGAGCCGGCTGGCCAGCAGGATTTCGTCGATCAGTTCGTCCAGCTCGGCCAGGTTGCGCCCGATCTCGCGGCGCTGGGGCGCGCCGTCGTCGCCCTGGTCCAGCAGTGCCAGCCCCATGCGGATGCGCGCCAGCGGCGAGCGCAGCTCGTGCGAGGCGTTGGCCAGCAGGGCTTTGTGCGAGCGCAGCAGCGCCTGCACCCGGTCGGCGGCGGCGTTGAAGCGGCCGGCCAGAAAGGCCACCTCGTCGTGGCCCTGCACCGGCAGGCGGGTGCCCAGGTCGCCGGCGCCCCAGCGCTCCACGCCCTGCTGCAGGCGCTCCAACCGCTGCGTCAGGCGGCGCACCACCGGGTAGGCGCCCAGCGCCACCGCCAGCGCCACCCCGCACAGCAGCACCACAAAGCCGCCCAGCGGCTGGAACAGGCCAAACGGCTCGGGCCGGCTGCCGGGGGGACGCGGCGGGCGCGGCAACTGAATGGTCAGGGTGGTGCCGTTGTGCAGCGGCACCTCGAACTCCGGCCCGCGGTCGCCCCGGCTGACGCGCGCCGGGGCCCGGCCCAGTTCGGCGCCGGCGGCGTCGCGCACCACCACCTCGCGGCCAGGGCGCTGCGCGCGCTCGTGCGCCCACTGCATGCGCCAGAGCCAGCCCAGCGCCAGCGTCATCACCACGATGGCGGCCACCACCGCCAGCCACAGGCGCAGCCACAGGTGCCGGCGCCAGCGCGGGCGGCCCAGGTCCACGGCGTCAGTCCTGCTGTTTGGCAAAGACATAGCCCACCCCACGCACGGTCAGGATGCGGCGCGGGTGCTTCGGGTCCGCCTCGATGGCGTGGCGGATGCGGCCCATGTGCACGTCGATGGAGCGGTCGAACGCCTCCAGCTCGCGGCCGCGCACCGCTTCCATGAGCTGTTCGCGCGAGAGCACACGGCCGGCGCGCTCGGCCAGCGCCACCAGCAGGTCGAACTGGTGGGCGGTGAGGTCGCACGGCTGGCCATGGACGCTGACGGTGCGCGCGTCGCGGTCGATCTCCAACCCGCCGAAGCGCAGCGGCGGCCGCTCGGGCGCCGGACCGGCCGTGGCTGCCGCGCCACGGCGGCGCAGCACCGCGCGGATGCGCGCCAGCAGCTCGCGCGGCTCAAACGGTTTGGGCAGGTAGTCGTCGGCGCCCATTTCCAGGCCCACGATGCGGTCCATCGGGTCGCCCTTGGCGGTCAGCATCACCACCGGCACCTGGGCCGCCGCGCCGGGCAGGGCGCGCAGGCGGCGGCACACCTCCAGCCCGTCCAGGTCGGGCAGCATCAGGTCCAGGATCACCAGGTCGGGCAGGCGCTGCTGGACCGCGGCCAGGCCGGCGGCGGCGTCACCGGCGTGGGCCAGGGTGAGCCCGTGGCGCGCCAGGTACTCGGCCACCATGCCGGCCAGGCGGGCGTCGTCCTCGATCATCAGCAGGTGCGGGGCGGCAGGAGCGGTCATGGCCGCATCTTGCCACGCACGGGTCAAGCGCCCCCGGCCGGCCGGTAAAGTTGCGTGAAGCGCGACCCGGCCCGGCACCGGGTGGGCAGGCCGGCTTCAGGCGCGGGGCGGCTCGGCAATGGCCAGTCGGCGCCCGGCCAGCCACACCAGGGCCAGCACCGGCAGGCCAATGGCGGTGGTGAACCAGAAAAACCCGGGGTAGCCCATGGCGTCCACCATGCCGCCGGAATACCCGCCCAGGGTCTTGGGCAGCAGCGTCATGAGCGAGCTGAAGATGGCGTACTGCACCGCGGTGAAGGACACGTTGGTCAGGCTGGAGAGGAAGGCCACGAAGGCGGCGCTGGAGAACCCGGCGGCCAGGTTGTCGGCCGACACCACCCAGTACATCAGCGTCAGGTCGTGGCCGGCGTGGGCCAGCGCCACAAAGCCCAGGTTGGTGCCGGCGGCCAGCAGCGCGCCCCACATCAGTGAACGCATCACCCCCAGGCGGGTGGCCAGGATGCCGCCGAGGAAGCCGCCCACGATGCTGATGACCACGCCGTAGGTTTTGACGGCGTAGGCGATTTCCGGCTTGGAAAAGCCCAGGTCCTGGTAGAACACGTTGGAGATGACGCCCAGCACGATGTCGGAGATGCGGTACAGCCCGACCAGCGCCAGCAGCAACCAGGCGGTGCGGGCGCCGTAGCGCTGGAAAAAGTCCAACACCGGCGCCACCCAGGTGCTGCGGGCCTGCGCCCGGCTGGCCAGGCCCAGCCGCACCAGCGCCCAGCCCACGCCAAACGCCGCGCCCAGCGCCAGCGCCATGCGCAGCGCCTCCAGCAGCAGCGTCAGTGCCGGGCCGCTGGCGGCCAGCCACCCCGCCACCCACAGGCCCACCGCGTAGAACACCGCCACAAACCCCGCCACGCTGGCCACGAACACCGCCAGCAGCCGCAGGTGTTCGCCCGACGGCTGGGCCACCGCCGCGCGCGAGGCCGCCGGCTCCGGCGTGGCCAGCGTGGTCAGCATGCCAACCCCCAGCGTGGCGGCCATGACCAGGTAGGTCCACTGCCAGGCCTCGTAGTGGTAGGCCCCTTTGGCCGAGCCCCAGTGCGACGCCAGGAACAGCGCCCCGGCACCGGCCACGATCATGCCCAGCCGGTAACCCGCGATGTAGGCCGACGACAGCAGGCCCTGCTGTTCGGGCCGGCCGATTTCGATGCGGTAGGCGTCGATGACGATGTCCTGCGTGGCCGACATGAAGCCCAGCAGCACCGCAAACAAGGCCATGGTGGTGAGCGGATGGCCACCGGCGGCCGGGTCGGTGAAGGCCATGCCGACGATGGCGCCGGCCGCCCCCACCTGGGCCAGCAGCATGTAGGCGCGGCGCCGGCCCAGCCAGGCCGTCAGCAGCGGCAGGGGCAGGCGGTCCACCAGCGGCGCCCAGATGAACTTGAACGAATAGCCCAGCGCGGCCCAGCTGAAGAAGGTGACCGCCTTGCGCTCCACCCCGGCCTCGCCCAGCCACAGCGAGAGCGAGGAAAAAATCAGCAGAATGGGCAGACCCGCCGAAAACCCCAACAGCAACAGGCTGAGCACGCGCCAGTCCCACAGCGCGGCCAGGCTCTGGGCCCACGAGGGCGCAGGCGGCGCGCCCGCCGGGGCAGCGGACGCAGAAGGCAGGTCGTGAGCATTTGCAACGGGGGGGGGAGCCATGGCCCGATTTTGCCTATCATTGCGCCATGTGCTGGCTCTGCGACGCGAAATCGGCGGCGAACCGCCCCGCCCCGCCCATCTCTGCGGACGGCGACCACCGCTGGTCGTCGCGCCGGGGCTTTTTGCTGGCGGCTGGGGCCGGCGCGGTCGGCGCCGCCGGACTGGCGCCCGCCCCCGCGGCCGCGCAGGTGAACGTGGGCAGCGCCTCGGGCCTGCGCAAGCTGGTGCCGGCGCAACAACTGGAAGGCGCCGCCAACCAGCAGTATGCCCAGATGCTGGCCGAAGCCAAGGCCAAAAACGCCCTGGCGCCCGACCACCACCCGCAACTGCGCAAACTGCGCGCCATCGCGCGCCAGCTCATTCCCCACACCACCCCGTGGAACGACCGCGCACGCGGCTGGCAGTGGGAGGTCAACCTCATCGGCAGCAGCCAGGTCAACGCCTTCTGCATGCCCGGCGGCAAGATCGCGTTCTACACCGGCATCCTCGACAAGCTGCAGCTCAACGACGACGAGCAGGCCATGATCATGGGCCACGAAATGGCCCACGCCCTGCGCGAACACGCCCGTGCCCGGCTGGCCAAGACGCAGGCCACCGGCCTGGGCCTGTCCATTGGGGCGCAACTGCTGGGCCTGGGCGACCTGGGCAACGTGGCCGCCAACCTGGGCACCCAGCTGCTGAGCCTGAAGTACAGCCGCGACGACGAAACCGAGGCCGACCTGGTGGGCCTGGAGCTGGCCGCGCGCGGCGCCTACCGGCCACAGGCCAGCGTCAGCCTGTGGGAGAAGATGACCTCGCAGAACGGCGCCGGCGGGCCGGGCTTCCTGTCCACCCACCCGAGCGGGCCCAACCGCATCCGCGAACTGCAGGCCAACGTGCCCAAGGTGCAGGGCCTGTACGAACAGGCCCGCCGCGGCGGCTGAAGGCCCGGCGCGCTCAGGCCAGGTCGCGCACGTAGGGGTTGCTGCGGCGCTCGCGGCCGAAGGTGCTTTCCGGGCCGTGGCCGGGGATGAACACCGTGTCGTCGCCCATGGGCCATAGGCGCTGGCGGATGCTGTCGATCAGCTGCTCGTGGTCGCCCTGCGGAAAGTCGGTGCGGCCGATGCTGCCGGCGAACAGCACGTCGCCCACGAAGGCGCGCTTCGCTTCGGGCGAGTGGAACACCACGTGGCCCGGGGTGTGGCCGGGGCAGTGGCGCACGTTCAACACGCTGCGGCCGACCTGCACCGTGTCGCCGTCGGCCAGCCAGCGCGTGGGGGTGAAATGCCCGGCCGGCGGAAAACCGAACATGACGCTCTGCTGCGGCAAGCCGTCGATCCAGAACTGGTCGCCGGGGTGCGGCCCGACGATGGGCAGCTGCAGCCGCTCGGCCAGGGTGGCGGTGCCACCGGCGTGGTCGATGTGGGCGTGGGTCAGCCAGATCTGGCCGAGCTTGAGGCCCAGGCGCTGCGCCTCGGCCAGCACGGTGTCCAGGTCGCCGCCCGGGTCGATGACGGCGGCGTCCAGGGTCGCGTCACACCAGACGAGGGAACAGTTCTGCTGGAACGGCGTGACGGGGATGGTGAGGTACTGGAGCATGGGTCGAGGCGGCACGGGGCCACAAACAGGGCGTTGGCCGGCATGTTAGCGAATTCCCCGCCGGCCCGGGTCACAGGTTGGTCGCCGCGATCACCTCGCTCAGGTCGGTCAGGCCCTGCACCACCTTGTCGATGCCGTCCTGGCGCAGCGTCTTCATGCCGGCCTGCAGGGCGCTGGCCCGGATGTCGCCGGCCGGCGAGCGGTGCCGGATGTGGTGGCGGATCTCGTCGCTGTTGAGCATGAGTTCGTAAATGCCCAGCCGGCCCTTGAGGCCGCGGCCCTCGCACACGTCGCAGCCTTTTTTGGTGAAGGTGCGCAGATAGCGCCCGCCCTGGCCGTCGTCCACCCCGTGGTCGGCGGTCCAGCGGTCGATCTGCGCGGCGATGTCGCGCTCGTCGGCGTGCTGCACGCCGTCCAGGTACTGCGCGGCCAGGGCCTGCAGCTCGTCCGGCGTGGCCGGGCGGCTCTGCACACATTTTTTGCACAGCCGCCGCACCAGCCGCTGCGCCAGAATGGCCAGCAGCGAGTCGGAAAAGTTGAACGGATCGATGCCGATTTCCAGCAAGCGGGTGATGCTCTCGGGCGCGCTGTTGGTGTGCAGGGTGGACAGCACCAGGTGGCCGGTGAGCGAGGCCTCCACCGCGATGCGGGCGGTTTCCTCGTCGCGCATCTCGCCGATCATGATGACGTCGGGGTCGGCGCGCAAAAAGGTGCGCATCGCGTTGGCGAAAGTCCAGCCGATGCGCGGGTTCATCTGCACCTGGCGCAGGCCGTCCTGGGTGATCTCGATCGGGTCTTCGGCGGTCCAGATCTTGCGGCTGTCGGTGTTGATGTCGGAAATGAGCGAGTGCAGCGTGGTGGTCTTGCCGCTGCCGGTGGGGCCGCAGACCAGCACCAGGCCGTAGGGCTTGAGCGCCATGCGGCGCAGGTCGGCCAGGTTCTGCGGGCTCAGGCCGATGCTGTCCATGGGCATGGGCTTGGAGCCGGCCAGCAGGCGCAGCACCACGTCTTCCAGGCCGCCGGTGGTGGGCACGGTGACCACGCGCAGCTCGGTCTTGGTGCCACCGAAGCGGGCGAAGTCGATCTTGCCGTCCTGCGGCTTGCGGTGCTCGGAAATGTCCATGCCCGCCATGATCTTGATGCGCGCCACCAGCGCGTAGCGGAAGCGCGACTCCACCTCCAGGTAGCGCACCAGTTCGCCGTCGAGCCGGAAGCGGATCTTGACCCGCTTGGGCGCGGGCTCGGTCTCGATGTGGATGTCGGAAGCCTTTTGCACGATGGCCTCCTCAATCAGCGAGTTGATCAGCCGCACCAGCGTGTTGTCGGACTCGCTGACCACGTCGGACTCGGGCTCGTTGCTCAGGTCGCTGGTGGTTTGCAGGTCCAGCGCCAGGTCGCGCGCGGCGGCGTGGTTGGCGCCCGCGCGGCGCGGTGCCTGCACCTCGGGCGCGGCGGCGCGCTCGTAGGCGCGGGCAATCGCCTGCGGCAGGCTGCCCGGGGCGGCCAGCACCGGCACGATGCGGCGCTGCGTCATGAACCGCAGTTCGTCGAGCAGGCGCTGGTCCAGCGGGTCGGCCATCAGCACCACCAGCAGGTCCTCGTGCTCCATCAGCGGCAGCACCGCCTCGCGCTGGGCCACCAGCTGCGGCACCATGGCCACGGCTTCGGCCTCGAAGGCGAAATGGCTGGGGTCCAGCACCCGGTTGCCCAGCCAGCCGGCGATCACGTGGCGCAGCTGCTGCTCGGTCAGCACGCCCTTGTCCACCATCTGCTGGCCCAGTTGGCGGTGGATGCCCAGCTTGCGCTCCTCCAGTTGCGACTTGAGCGACTCGCGCAGCTGCTGCTCGGTGATGACGCCGCTTTGCACCAGCGCCTCGCCCAAGTGGCGCGCGCCGTGCGCTTGCGACTGCGGGTTTTGCAACAACTCCCACAGTTCGCGCGGCGTGCGCGGCTGCGGGTAGTGCGAAGCGGGGGTGGTGCTGGGGGCGGCGTCGGGCGCGGTCATGCCCTTAGCATACCCCCAGTGGCACAGCGGCGGCACACCCGGCGCGGCCTGCCCGCCCGGCGGCCGCGGCCCAAGCTGGGCGAAAATGGTTGCCGTGTACCCTCCTTGGAGACAACCCCCATGACGAGCAAAGTGGCCTTGGTGACGGGCGCCGGCAGCGGCATCGGGCGCGCCTGCGCCCTGGCCCTGCTGGCCGACGGCTGGCAGGTGTTCCTGGTGGGCCGGCGCGAAGACGCGCTGCGCGCCACCGCCGCGGCCGCGCCCCCCGGTGGCGGCCAGGCCCACGTGGCCCCGGCCGACGTGAGCGACCCGACCGAGGTGGCCCACCTGTTCGCCGCCGTGCGCGAACGCTGCGGCCGGCTCGACCTGCTGTTCAACAACGCCGGCATCTTCACCCCGGCGCACACGCCCGACCAGACCCCGCTGGACGACTGGCAGCGCTCGGTCCAGGTCAACCTCAACGGCGCCTTCTACTGCCTGTCGCAGGCCTTCCGGCTGATGCGCGAACAGTCGCCGCAGGGCGGGCGCATCATCAACAACGGCTCGATCTCGGCGCACGCGCCGCGGCCCGGCTCCATTCCCTACACCACCACCAAGCACGCCATCAGCGGCCTGACCAAGGCGGCCGCGCTGGACGGGCGGGCCTTCGACATCGCGGTGGGGCAGATCGACATCGGCAACGTGGCCAGCGACATGACCACGGCCATGGCCGCCGGCGTGCCACAGGCCGACGGCAGCGTGCGCCCCGAAGCGCGCATGGACATGGCCGCGGTGGTGGAGACCTTCATGGCGATGGCGCGGCTGCCGTTGTCGGCCAACGTGCTGTTCACCACCGTCATGGCCACGAAAATGCCTTTCGTGGGCCGCGGCTGAGTCAGCGCAGGTAGCGCAGCACGCCCTGCCCCGCCACCCGGCCGCTGGCCAGGCAGGCGGTGAGCAAGTAGCCGCCGGTGGGGGCTTCCCAGTCCAGCATCTCGCCAGCGCAGAACACGCCGGGCAGCGCATGGGCCATCAGGTCGTCGCTCAGGGCCTCCAGCGCCACCCCGCCGGCGCTGCTGATGGCCTCGTCCAACGGGCGCGGCGCCACCAGCGTCAGCGGCAACGCCTGGATGGCGGCGGCCAGCACCGCTTCGTTGCGCAGGTCGTCCTTGCTCAACACCTCGTGCAGCAGGGCCAGGTGCACCGGCCCCAGGCCCAGGCGTGCGCGCAGGTGGCTGGCCAGGGTTTTGCCGCCGCGCGGGCGGGCCACCTCGGCGCGCACCCGCTCGGGCGCCAGGTCGGGGCGCAGGTTCAGGGTCAGGTTGACCTGGCCCTGCGCGTCAATGGCCTCGCGCAACGCGGCCGAGGCGGCATAGACCAAGCTGCCCTCCAGCCCAGTGGCGGTCAGCACGCACTCGCCCTTGCGCTCGAACACCTGGCCGGTGGCGTCGGTGAAACGCAGCGCCACCCCTTTCAGCGGCTGGCCGGCGAAGCGCTGCGACAGGTGGTCGCTCCAGCCACGGCGGCCATGCACCGCCGCGTCGAAGCCGCAGTTGGCTGGGCGCAGCGGCGCCACCGCCACGCCGCGCGCGGTCAGCCAGGGCACCCAGGCGCCGTCGGAACCCAGGCGCGCCCAGCTGCCGCCACCCAGGGCCAGCACCACCGCGTCGGCCTGCACCGCCACCGGGCCGGCGGGCGTGTGGAAGCCCAGCCGGTAAGCGGGGCCAGCGGACGCCCTGCCGGCGGCCGTGCCGCTCGCCTCCGTGGGCACGCTGGCCTCCGCCGGGGTAATGGGTGCCAGCGTGCCGTCCCAGCGGTGGCGCATGTGGAACACCACCGGCACGCCGGCAGCGGGGTGGCGCAGCCGGTGCAGCCAGGCCCGCAGCAGCGGGGCGGCCTTCATGTCGGTCGGGAACACCCGCTGCGAGCTGCCCACGAAGGTGTCCACACCCAGGCCGGCGGCCCAGTCGCGCACCGCCTGGGGCGGCAGTGCGTCCAGCCAGCGGCCGCAGGCGTCGGCCCGGTGGCCGTAGCGGCTGCGGAAGGCCGGCAAGGCCTCGGCGTGGGTCAGGTTCAGGCCGCCGATGCCGGCCAGCAAGAACTTGCGGCCCACGGTGGGCATGGCGTCGAACAGGTGCACCGCCACACCGTCGGCGCTCAACACCTCGGCGGCCATCAGGCCCGCGGGGCCGCCGCCCACCACGGCCACGGAACAGGTCAGGGAAACGCTCACACCACAACTTTCTGCAAAACACGGGGGTGGCCGCATCGTACCCGGGAAGCCGGCCTGGGCCACCGGGCGCACGCCACGGCCCCAACCACCCACATGCACGCAATTTTGTTGCACCGCTCAGGGCAAACCCCGCCCCACAACGCAAACCCATTGCATGCCCATGCGCATAAAGTTTCGGCATCCACCCGCATTGCAAGGAACCCCGCCATGGCCGACCTGTTTGACAACCCCATGGGCCTGTGTGGCTTCGAATTCGTCGAATTCGCCTCGCCCACCGCCCACCTGATCGAACCCCTGTTCGAGCAAATGGGCTTCACCCTGGTGGCCCAACACCGCTCCAAGGACGTGGTGCTCTACCGCCAGGGCGGCATCAACTTCATCGTCAACCGCGAACCCAAGAGCGAGGCCGGCTACTTCGCCGCCGAGCACGGCCCCAGCGCCTGCGGCCTGGCCTTCCGCGTGAAAGACTCCCACAAAGCCTACGCCCGCGCCCTGGCGCTGGGCGCCCAGCCCATCGACATCGCCACCGGCCCCATGGAGCTGCGCCTGCCGGCCATCAAGGGCATCGGCGGCATGCCGCTGTACCTGATCGACCGCTTCGAAGACGGCAAAAGCATCTACGACATCGACTTTGAATTCCTGCCCGGCTTTGAAGACCCCGCCAGCCGCCACCCGGTGGGCCACGGCTTCCAGGTGATCGACCACCTGACCCACAACGTCTACCGGGGCCGCATGGCGTTTTGGGGCAACTTCTACGAAAAGTTGTTCAACTTCCGCGAAATCCGCTATTTCGACATCCAGGGTGAGTACACCGGCCTGACCAGCCGCGCCATGACCGCGCCCGACGGCCTGATTCGCATCCCGCTGAACGAGGAAAGCGGCAAGGGCGGCAGCGGCCAGATCGAGGAATTTTTGATGCAATTCAATGGCGAAGGCATCCAGCACATCGCCCTGCGCACCGACGACCTGCTGGCCAGCGTGGACGCGCTGCAGCTGGCCGGCATTCCGCTGATGACCGCACCCAACGACATTTATTACGAGATGCTCAACGAGCGCCTGCCCGGCCACGGCGAACCCACGGCAGAATTGCAGGCGCGCGGCATTCTGCTCGACGGCTCCACCGCCAACGGCGAGAAACGCCTGCTGCTGCAGATCTTCAGCCAGACGCTGCTGGGCCCGGTGTTCTTCGAGTTCATCCAGCGCAAGGCCGACGAGGGCTTTGGCGAAGGCAACTTCAAGGCCCTGTTCGAAAGCCTGGAGCGCGACCAGATCCGCCGCGGCGCCCTGCACGTGACCACCCCAGCCTGACCCACCCCATGACCAAACTCGACGGCCCCGCCCTCCACGCCCAGCTCGCCCAGGTGCCCCACTGGCGTTTCGACGAAGACGCCCACGCCATCGAGCGCCGCTTCGCCTTCAAGGACTTCAACGAAGCCTTCGCCTTCATGACCCGCGTGGCCCTGGCCGCCGAGCAACGCAACCACCACCCGGAGTGGTTCAACGTCTACAACCGGGTGGACATCACCTTCAGCACCCACGACGCCGGCGGCCTGACCGAAAAAGACATCGACTTCGCCCTGTGGGTGGACGCGGTGGCCGGCGACGCCGGCACCTGAGGCGCCCCGCCCACCCGCCACCGGCCACGCCGCCATGAACACCCCCACCAAACACGGCCTGGCCGCTGGCGACGCCGGCCGCCCCGCCAGCGCCGACTGGACCATCCCCCAAGGCTGGGACCGCTACAGCGCGCAGGAACACGCCGTCTGGCGCACCCTGTACCAGCGGCAGGTGGCCCTGCTGCCCGGCCGCGCCTGCGAGGCCTTCGTGCAAGGCATGCGCGACCTGCCCATGGACGCCGGGCAGATCCCCGACTTTGAGCGCCTGAACGCGGTGCTCCAGCCCCGCACCGGCTGGCAGGTGGTGGCCGTGCCCGGCCTGGTGCCCGACGACGTGTTCTTCACCCACCTGGCCAACCGCCGCTTTCCGGCGGGCCAGTTCATCCGCCGGCCCGACCAGCTCGACTACCTGGAAGAACCCGACGTCTTCCACGACGTGTTCGGCCACGTGCCCATGCTGATGAACCCGGTCATGGCCGACTTCATCCAGGCCTACGGCGTGGGCGGCCTGCGCGCGCAAAGCCTGGGCCACCTCGACATGCTGGCCCGCGTTTACTGGTACACGGTGGAATTCGGCCTGGTGCGCGAGGCCGGTGGCCTGCGGCTCTACGGCGCCGGCATCGCCTCGTCGTACACCGAAAGCGTGTTCTGCCTCGACTCGCCCTCGCCCCACCGGCTGGGGTTCGAGCTGGCGCGCGTCATGCGCACCCGCTACCGCATCGACGACTTCCAGGAAAGCTACTTCGTGCTCGACCACCTGGACGACCTGCTACGCCTGGCCCAGGTGGACTTTGCGCCGCTGTACCAAGCCACCGCCGCCCAGCCCACGCTGGCGCCCGGCGACGTGCTGGCCGGCGACCGGGTGTGGCAGCGCGGCGATGGCCGCTACCACGCGGCGCGGCGCACATTTTCTACCAACTGCACATGAGTGCCCCAGGCACAGGTGCAGGTGTTTGGCTCACGCGCCATGGGCCGTGCGCGGCCTTTTTCCGACCTGGACCTGCTGCTGACCACGCCCGAACGCCTGTCGTGGCAACAGCGTTGCGAACTGGCCGACCGGTTTGAACAGAGCCCCTGCCCTTTCGGGTGGACGTGGTGGAAGCCGCCAGCCTGGCACCGGGCATGCAGGCGCGTGTGCTGACCGAAGCCCGGCCAGTAGACCCAAACTTCACCCCTGAGCGCCGTTGAACCCCAACGGCTTGCGCTTCAATGCAAAGCGGCCAGCGCGGCCTCGGGCGCCTTGTCGAGCACCTTGAGCAACGACTTGGCCGCCCCCGTGGGGCAACGCTTGCCCTGCTCCCAGTTGCGGATGGTTTCCAGCGGCACATCGATCCGCTCGGAAAACTCGGCCTGGCTCAAGCCCAAGCGTTTACGAACCCGCCTTGCAAACCTGGCCGCGTCCAGCATCGCCTCTGCCTCATCGTCCGCCAGATGCTGAGCCACATCGGCCTCGGTCGTCCCGTCCACCCGTGCAGGGTCGATCCGGCCCATCACGTTTGCCATCGTGGTGGTGAGGTCAATCGTCATACGTGTGGTTTTCATAGCGGGTGACTTCTCTTTGGTTGGCTTTTCGGGCCGAGATGATGCGAATCGCGCCATTTCTGGGGGTGTACGCCAAGACAAACAAGCGCCCATCTATCTGCCCCATCAACTGGTACCGCTCTTCACCGTAACTGTGCCGAGTGTCGGCCTGGATCAAACGATCTGGATCGAAAAATGCCCTGACGGCATACGCAAAATCAAAGCCGCGCTGATGGTAACAAGCCTCGCTTTTGCTCTCGTCCCATTCAAAATCCATACGCCAAGTGTAGTTCAATGAACTACATTTTGCAACTCAACAAGACGCCGTGCCCAGCACACCCGCCACCCAGTCACTGACCTGCCCCTGCAAGTCGTCCCGTGTGCCGTCGTTGTGCACGGTGTGGCACAGCGGGGCCCAGTCGGCGGGCAAAGGCTCAGCGGTCTGCAGCTGCCGGGCCAGCACCTGCGGGGTGGCGTCGGACGGGTCCAGGCCCTGGGCCTGGCGTGCCTGCAGGCGCTGGACCATGCGGGCGGGGTCGGCCCGGCACTGCAGCAGGTGACAGGGTGCGCTGGCCTGCCCGGCCATGGCACGCATGGCCTGGCGTTCGGCATGGTGCAGGAAGGCGGCGTCCACCACCACCGACACGCCGGCGTCCAACAAGGGGCGCGCCAGCGCCTGCAGGTGGGCGTAGGTGCGCTGCGTGGCTGGCGGGGTGTACAGCGCCGGGCCGCCGCGCTCGGTGGGGTCCAAGCCGTGCAGGCGCTTGCGCTCCACGTCGGAGCGCAAGCGCACCGCCGCCTGGCCCCGGGCGGCCAAAGCGTCGCACACCAGCGCCGCCACGGTGGACTTGCCCGAGCCGCTGGGCCCCTGCGTCAGCACCAGGCGCGGCGGCGCGGGTGGGGCCAGCACCGCTTCGGCGCAGCGCCAGTAGCGCTCCAGCACACCGGGCACGGCGCCACTCAACAGGGCCACCTGCGCGCGCACCAGCGCGCGGTAGGCCACCCACAGGCGCCACCCGGCCAGCCCGGCGTGGTCGCCCATGCGTTCGGCGTAGGCGCCCCAGAAGCGCCAGGCCAGCACCGGCAACCCGTGTGCCAGCAGGTCCATGGCGGCAAAGGCGGCGTCGTTCATGGTGTCCACGGTGCGCAGTTCGGCGCTGAACTCGATGGCGTCAAACGCCAGCGGGCGGCCCAGCCACTGCACGATGTTGCCCAGGTGCAGGTCGCCGTGGCCTTCGCGCACATGGCCCTGGGCCTGGCGGGCCGCCAGCCAAGGCCGCAGGGCTTGCAGCAGGGCCAGCACGCGGTCGCTCACCGTGTGCCAACGGGGGGCGTCCAGCCAGGCCGGGCGCTGCGGGTGCTGTGCAATGGCTTGCAGGCTGGCCTGCAGCCAGTGCGCCAGGCCGTGCACTGGGCCCTGGCCCGGCGCGGGCGCCGGCACCGGCGGCAGGCCGGTGTGGAAGTCGGCCAGGTGGGCGGCCAGCGCTTCGGCGTCGGCCGGGGTCAACAAGCCTGCGGCGGCGCGCTCGGCCCACAAGGCACCGGGCGGGAAGCGCCGCATGCGCAGCACCCAGTCGGTGGCGGTGGCCTTGTCACTGGCGGCCAAGGCGGCGGCGGGGTCGCGCAGAAACACCTCTACTGGGTGGCTCAGGGGCCGCACGTCCAGGTACAGCTCGGGTGCGGTGCGGCGGTTCAGGCGCAGTTCTTCCAGGCAAAAATGCCGGCGCGCCGCCGCGGTGGAAAAGTCCAGAAACGGCCACACCACCGGCTTTTTCAGCTTGTAGGCCCAGTCACCGGCCAGCAGCACGGTGGAAATGTGGGTGTCGTGGCGTTCGGGGGGCATGCTCAACCGGGGTGGCCGGTCAGGGGCACGAACGGGGCGCGCGCGGCGTGGGCCAGGCCATCGGTCAGCTGCGCCAGCAACTGCACCAGCTGCTGTTGCTGCGGGGGCGCCAAGGGCTGCAACAGCCGCTGGTAAGCGGCCTGGGCGGCCTGCTGGGCCTGGGCCAAGGTGTCGTGCCCAGCCACCGTCAGTTGCACCGCCAGCTGGCGCGCGTTGCCGGGCACCGGGGCACGCTCCACCAGCCCGCGCGCCTGCAGCCCGCGCAGCACGCGCAGGGCCGTCACCTTGTCAAAGGCCAGCGCCCGGGCCAGGCGGGTCTGGTCCAGTCCGGGGGCGGCGGCCAGCACCGTCATGGCGCCGTACTGCGCCTGGGTCAGGCCCAGCGGGGCGCAGGCGTCCTCGAACACGGCGGCCGAAATCTGGTGCGCGCGGCGCAGCAGGAAACCCGGCCGGGCGTACAGCTGGGCCAGGGTTTCCAGAGGAGGGGCGGCAGCGTTCATCCCTAGGGATTCTATGGATGCGTCACACACCCACACAAGGCGAAAATTGTTTGCATGCTAACAAAGGAGACCGCCCCATGACCCCACCCACCACCACCCCCCACGGCCTGCGCCGCCGCGCCGTGCTGGGCAGCGCCCTGCTGGGCGGCCTGGCCGCCAGCGTGCCCGCCTGGGCACAGGCTGCGGCGGCCGCGCCGATCCGCCTGGTGGTGCCGTTCACGCCCGGCACCGGCATCGACCTGATCGCCCGCACCGTCGGCCCCAAGCTGGCCGAACGGCTGGGCCGCCCCGTCATGGTGGACAACAAGCCCGGCGCGTCGGGCAACATCGGCACCGAAACCGTGGTGCGCGCCGCGCCCGACGGCGCCACCCTGCTGGTGAGCGTGAGCACCCTGGTCATGAACCGCAGCCTCTACCCCAGCCTGCCGTTCGACCCCCTGCGCGACCTGGTGCCCGTGGCCCGCACCAGTTGGGGCCAGCTGGTGTTGGTCACCCACCCCAAAACCGGGTTCAAAACCGCCGCCGACCTGGTGGCCCACGCGCACAAACACCCCGGGCGGCTGAACTATTCCTCGCCCGGTGTGGGCACGCCGCACCACCTGTCCATGGAGCTGTTCAAGAACACGGCGGGCGTGTTCCTCACCCACATTCCCTACCGGGGCACCGGCCCGGCCCTGGCCGACCTGGTGGGCGGCCAGGTGGACGCCATGTTCCTGCCCATCCACGTGGCGCTGGGGCAAATCAAGGCCGGACGGCTGGTGGCCCTGGGCCTGGGCAGCGACCAACGCCACCCCCTGCTGCCCGACCTGCCCACCCTGGCCGAAGCCAAGGCCGGCAACGTGAACGTGGACATGTGGTATGGCGTGTTCGCCCCCAAAGGCACGCCCGAGGCGGTGGTCAACACCCTCAACACCGAACTCAAAACCATCCTGGCCAGCGACGACGTGCGCCGCGCCTTCGAGCCCCAGGGCATGGACCCCAGCCACAGCACCCCACAGGAATTTGCCCAACTGGTGCAGCGCGACGCCGAACGCTGGGCCCGCCTCATCCAGGCGCAAAACATCAAGGCCGAATGATGAGCCATGCAGCCCCCTTGAACATTGCCATTGTGGGCGGCGGCATAGCCGGCCTGGCCCTGGCGTTGGGCCTGCACCAGCGCGGCCTGGCCTGCCAGGTGTACGAAGCCGTGCCCGAGGTCAAGGAAATCGGCGTCGGCATCACCCTGCTGCCGCACGCCATGCGCGAGCTGCGCGACCTGGGCCTGCAAGCCGAACTGGAAGCGGTGGCCATCGAAAACCTCGAAAGCGTGTTCTACAACCGCTGGGGCCAGTTCATTTACCGCGAACCGCGCGGCCGCCACGCCGGTTACGACGTGCCGGAGCTGGGCATCCACCGCGGCAAGCTGCACCAGGTGCTGTACCGCGCCGCCGCCGCCCGGCTGGGCGCCCAGGCCCTGCACACCGGGCACCGTTGTGTGCGCTTCGAGCAAGACGCCACCGGCGTGACCCTGCACTTCGCCCCCGACGCCACCGGCCACACCCCCGCCCCGGTGCGGGCCGACGTGGTGGTGGCCTGCGACGGCGTCAACTCCGCCATTCGGCGCCAGCTGTTCCCGCAAGACGCGGTCTGCTTCGCCGGCATCAACACCTGGCGCGGCGTCACGGTGCACAAACCCATCCTCACCGGCAAAAGCTACCTCCGCATCGGCTCCATCGACACCGGCAAAATGGTCATCTACCCCATCGTGGACAACGTGGACGGCCAGGGCAACCAGCTCATCAACTGGGTGGCCGAAATCCGCCGGCCCGACGCCGCCATGAACGACTGGAACCAGCCCGGCCGGCTGGACGACTTTTTGCCCACCTTTGCCGATTGGCGCTACGACTGGCTGGACGTGCCGGCGTTGATACGCCACGCGACGCAGGTGTTCGAGTACCCCATGGTGGACAAAGACGCCCTGCCCCGCTGGAGCCACGGCCGGCTGACGCTGATGGGCGACGCCGC
>NZ_JAAQQT010000661.1:0-40766 GCF_011742065.1 Aquabacterium sp. A08 | reverse complement strand
GCCGTCCAGGTTGACGCGGGCGGTGATGCGGGTTTCGAGGGTGTTGCGGGTGACGTCGGCTTGCCGCATGAGGGCCAGGGCTTCCAAGAGCGATTCCAAGGGTTGTTCGAGGGGGCATGATACCATCCACCTCCAAGGCAAACACTGCCCTTTACCCCTATACCCCATGAGCCGATTCTGGAGTGCCGTCGTCCACGGCCTGACCCCTTACGTGCCGGGCGAACAGCCCAAACTCGACAACCTGGTCAAGCTCAACACCAACGAGCACCCCTACGGTCCCTCGCCCAAGGCGTTGGAAGCGATCCGCCACGCCACCTCGGACGCGCTACGCTTATACCCGGACCCGAACGCCGACGCACTGAAAACCGCGCTGGCCCAGCGCCACGGCGTCAAGCCCAACCAGGTGTTCGTGGGCAACGGCTCCGACGAGGTGCTGGCCCACGCCTTTCAGGCTTTGCTGAAACACGACGGCGAACTCTGGTTCCCGGACGTGACCTACTCCTTCTACCCCGTGTACTGCGGCCTGTACGGCGTTGCGCACCGTGTGGTGCCGCTGGCCGACGACTACACCCTGCGGGTGGAAGACTACCTGCCACGCGACGGGCAGCGGGCCGGCGCCATCATCTTCCCCAACCCGAACGCCCCCACCGGCCGACTGCTGCCGCTGCAGGCGGTGGAACGCATCGTCGCTGGCAACCCCGACGCGGTGGTGCTGGTGGACGAAGCCTATGTGGACTTTGGCGGCGACAGCGCCATCGCCCTGGTGGACCGCTACCCCAACCTGCTGGTGGTGCACACCTTCTCCAAGAGCCGGTCGCTGGCGGGCCTGCGGGTGGGTTTTGCCATTGGCCACCCCGATTTGATCGAAGGGCTGGAGCGGGTGAAGAACAGCTTCAACTCCTACCCACTGGACCGGCTGGCCATCGCTGGCGCGGTGGCGTCGGTGGAAGACGAGGCGTTTTTCCAACACAGCTGCCGCCAGGTGGTGGACACCCGCGAGCGGCTGGTGACGCAAATGACCGCGCTGGGCTTCGAGGTGCTGCCGTCGGCGGCCAACTTCATTTTCGCGCGCCACCCGGGCCACGACGGCGCGGCCCTGGCGGCGGCGCTGCGCCAGCGGGCCATCATCGTGCGGCACTTCAAACTGCCGCGCATCGACCAGTTCCTGCGCATCACCGTGGGCACCGACGCGCAGTGCGACGCGCTGGTGGCCGCCTTGCGCGAGGTACTGACCGCCGGCTGACCCCCCGACTGGCGCGACCCAGCCAGCGCCGTCAGCACCCACCCATGGCTGGGCAGGCGCGGGGCGCTCAAGGCGCGGGGCGGGCAAGTTGCGCCTGCAGGTCGGCCAGCAGCTTGCGGTCGCTGGGACCGGTGGTGCTGGCGTAGGCCGACACGACCTGGCCGTCACGGCCGATCAGGTATTTGTAGAAGTTCCACTTGGGCGACACGCCGGTCTGCTGCGCCAGCTGTTTGTAGAAGGGCGAGGCACCCGAGCCGCGCACCGAGCTTTTGGCGAACATCGGGAATTTGACGCCAAAGGTGTTCTCGCAGAACTCCGCGATTTCGTCGTTGCTTTTCTTTTCCTGGAAAAAGTCGCCCGACGGGAAACCCAGCACCACCAAGCCCTTGTCCTGGTAGCGGGCGTACAGGTCTTCCAGCCCCTGGTACTGGTTGGTGAAGCCGCAGTAGCTGGCGGTGTTCACCACCAGCAGCACCTTGCCACGGTACTGGCACAGCGACTGCGGTTTTTCGTCCTGCAGGCGCGGGAAGGTGTGGTTGAGCAGCGCGGGGCAGGCACCGCTGGCCACGGGCGCCGAGGGCGTGGCCAGCGGGCTGGCGGCCAGCGCGGTCGGGGCCGAAGACAAGGTGAGCAGGCCCAGCAAACCGGCCGGCAGCGCAGCCAACAGGCGGGGCAGCGTGGCCAGGCGGTGGAGGCAACCCAAGGGACGGTGTGGCATGACAAATTCCTGCGTTCAACGCAGGCGCAACTCCGCCGCACGGGCGTGCGCCTGCAACCCCTCGCCGTGGGCGAGGACCGAGGCTATCTGACCCAGTTTTTGCGCGCCAGTTTCACTGACTTCGATCAGGCTGCTGCGTTTTTGGAAGTCGTACACCCCCAGCGGGCTGGAAAAGCGCGCGGTGCCGCTGGTGGGCAGCACATGGTTGGGGCCCGCGCAGTAGTCGCCCAGGCTTTCGCTGGTGTAGGCGCCCAGGAAGATGGCGCCGGCGTGCTTGAGCAGCGGCTCCCAGCGGTGCGGTTCGTGGCTGGAGACTTCCAGGTGCTCGGGCGCGATGCGGTTGCTGATGGCGCAGGCCTCGTCCATGCTGCGGGTGAGGATGAGCGCACCCCGGCCGTTCAGGCTCTTGGCAATGATCTCGGCGCGCGGCAGGGTCGGCAGCAAGCGGTCGATGGCGGTCTGCACCGCGTCGAGGTAGACGGCGTCCGGGCACAACAGGATGGACTGAGCCAACTCGTCGTGCTCGGCCTGGGAAAACAGGTCCATCGCCACCCAGTCGGCGGGGGTGCTGCCGTCGGCCAGCACCAGAATTTCGCTGGGGCCGGCGATCATGTCGATGCCCACGGTGCCGAACACGTGCTTCTTGGCACTGGCCACGTAGGCATTGCCGGGGCCGGTGATCTTGTCCACCTTGGGCACGGTCTGGGTGCCGTAGGCCAGCGCGGCCACGGCCTGCGCCCCGCCCAGGGTGAAGGCGCGGCTGACGCCCGCGACGTAAGCGGCGGCGAGCACCAGCGGGTTTTTCTCGCCACGCGGGGTGGGCACCACCATGACGATGTCTTCGACCCCCGCCACGTGGGCCGGGATGGCGTTCATCAGCACCGACGACGGGTAGGCCGCCTTGCCACCGGGCACGTAAATGCCCACGCGGTCCAGCGGCGTGACCTTCTGGCCCAGCAGGGTGCCGTCTTCGTCGCGGTAGGTCCAGCTTTCGCCGCTGGCCTTCTTCTGCGCCTCGTGGTAGCGGCGCACCCGGTCGGCCGCCTTTTGCAGCGCGTCGCGCTGGGCGGCGGGCAGGCCGTCGAACGCAGTCTTCAGCTCGGCCTGGGTCAGTTCGAGTTCGGCCATGGCGGCGGCGCTCAGGCCGTCGAAACGCTGGGTGTACTCCAGCACGGCGGCATCGCCGCGCGCTTTCACGTCGGCCAGGATGTCGGCCACCCGCCGCTCGATGGCGGCGTCGGTGTCGGCCGACCAGTGCAGGCGCTGCTGGAAGCGGGCCTCGAAATCGGCGTCGGCGGTGTTCAGGCGCAGCGGCTTGGCTTTGAGGGCGGTATCGGTCATGCGGCCACCCCCTGCGGCTGGCTGGCGCGCGCGAACGCGTCCAGAATGGGGCGCAGCGCCTCGCGCTTGACTTTGAGCGCGCCCTGGTTCACCACCAGGCGCGAGGAAATGTCCATGATGCGCTCCACCTCGACCAGGTGGTTGGCCTTGAGGGTGTTACCGGTGGACACCAGGTCCACGATGGCGTCGGCCAGGCCGGTCAGCGGCGCCAGCTCCATGCTGCCGTAGAGCTTGATCAGGTCCACGTGCACGCCCTTGCTGGCAAAGAAGTCGCGCGCAATCGCCACGTACTTGGTGGCCACCTTCAGGCGGGCGCCCTGGCGCACGGCGCGTGCGTAGTCGAAGTCGGCACGCACGGCCACGCTCATGCGGCACCTGGCAATGCCGAGGTCCAGCGGCTGGTACAGGCCCACGTTGCCGGCACCGCCCCACTCGGCCTCGTGCTCCAGCAGGGTGTCCTTGCCGCACACGCCCAGGTCGGCGCCGCCGTACTGCACGTAGGTGGGCACGTCGGAGGCGCGCACCAGCACCACCCGCACATCGGGCCGGTTGGTGGGCAGGATCAGCTTGCGCGACTTTTCCGGGTCTTCCAGCACCTCGATGCCGGCGGCGGCCAGCAGCGGCAGGGTTTCTTCGAAGATGCGGCCCTTGGACAGGGCCAGGGTCAACTGGCGGGCGCTCATGAGAGCCTTTCGATGTCCGCGCCCAGGGCGCGCAGTTTCACTTCCATCTGGTCGTAGCCGCGGTCCAGGTGGTAGATGCGGTCCACCACGGTTTCGCCGTCGGCCACCAGCCCGGCGATCACCAGGCTGGCCGAGGCGCGCAGGTCGGTCGCCATGACGGTGGCGCCGGACAGGCGCTCCACGCCTTCGACCAGGGCGACGCGGCCGTCGATGTGGATCTTGGCGCCCAGGCGCTGCAGCTCCTGCACGTGCATGAAGCGGTTTTCAAAAATCGTTTCGGTCACGCTGCTGGCACCCGGCGCCACGCAGTTGAGCGCCATGAACTGGGCCTGCATGTCGGTCGGGAAACCGGGGTATTCGGTGGTGCGGAAGGTCTGGGCCTTGAGCGCCGCCGCGCCAGGCGAGGCCACCCTCAGGCCACCGGGCACCTCGTCCACCGTCACGCCGGCATCGCGCAGTTTGTCGATCACCGCGTCCAGGTGGTCGCCGCGGGCGTGGCGCAACAGCGCCTCGCCGCCGGTGGCCGCCACCGCGCACAAAAAGGTGCCGGCCTCGATGCGGTCGGCCACCACGGCGTGGTCGCAGCCGTCCAGGCGCTCCACGCCCTGGATGCGGATGCGGCTGGTGCCGTGGCCTTCGATCTTGGCGCCCATCTTGATCAGCATCTCGGCCAGGTCCGTCACCTCGGGCTCCTGGGCGGCGTTTTCCAACACGGTTTCGCCGTCGGCCAGGGCCGCGGCCATCAGGAAGTTCTCGGTGCCGGTGACGGTGACCATGTCGGTGGTGATGCGCGCGCCCTTCAGGCGGGTCTGGCCCGCGGGCAGCTGCGCCACCATGTAACCGTGTTCCACAACGATCTCGGCGCCCATGGCCTGCAGGCCCTTGATGTGCTGATCCACCGGGCGCGAACCGATCGCGCAACCGCCGGGCAGCGACACCTTGGCGCGGCCAAAGCGCGCCAGCAGCGGCCCCAGCACCAGCACCGAAGCGCGCATGGTCTTGACCAGCTCGTAGGGCGCCTCGGGCAGCAGGTCGCCGGCGGCGTGCAGGGTCAGGCCGCCGCGCTCGCCGTGGGCCTGGGTCTGCACGCCCATGTTTTCCAGCAGCTTGCGCATGGTGGCCACGTCGCGCAGGCGCGGCACGTTGCGCAGCATCACCGGCTGGTCGGTCAGCAGCGCGGCGCAAAGCTCGGGCAGGGCGGCGTTCTTGGCGCCCGAAACGGTCACTTCACCGTGCAGGCGGCGGCCGCCGCGGATGCGCAATTGGTCCATGGGCGAGGCTCAGCGTTGGGCGGCCCATTCGGCCGGGGTGTGGGTTTTCATCGACAGGGCGTGCACCTCGTCGGTCTGGATGCGGGCGCCCAGCGTGGCGTACACCAGCTGGTGGCGCTGGATCAGGCGCTTGCCCTCGAAGGCCGGCGACACGATGACCGCGGCCCAGTGGCGGCCGTCGCCCGTGACCTCCAGGTGGTCGCAGGCCAGGCCGCTGGCGATGAGGGAGTGCAATTCGTCGGAGGTCATGTCAGTGCCGGATCTTGTAGCCGGTTTTCAGCAAATGGAGGGCCAGGCCCGCCACCCCGGCGAAGGCCGCGCCGACCACCGCCAGGCTGACCCAGGGCGAGACGTCGCCCTGGCCAAAGAAGCCGTAGCGGAAACCGTCGATCATGTAGAAGAACGGGTTGAGGTGGCTGACCTGCTGCCAAAAGGATGGCAGGGAGTGGATGGAGTAGAACACGCCGCTGAGGAAGGTCATGGGCATGATGATGAAGTTCTGGAACGCGGCCATCTGGTCGAATTTTTCGGCCCACAGCCCGGCGATCACACCCAGCGACCCCAGCAGCCCGGCACCCAGGAAGGCGAACACCGCGATCCACCCCGGCGCGACAAAGGTGAGGTCGGTGAACCAGACGGTGGCCAGCAGCACGCCCAGCCCCACCACCAGCCCGCGCACGATGGACGAGCCGACGTAGGCCACGAACCAGGCGCGGTGCGACAGCGGCGTGAGCAGCACGAACACCAGGTTGCCCATGACCTTGCTCTGGATCAGGCTGGACGAGCTGTTGGCAAAGGCATTTTGCAGCACGCTCATCATCACCAGCCCGGGGAGCAGGAAGGCGGTGTAGCTGACCGTGTCGTACACCTTGACGTGTTCCTCCAGCACGTGGCCGAAGATGAGCAGGTAAAGGATGGCCGTCATCACGGGCGCGGCCACGGTCTGGAAGCCGACCTTCCAGAAGCGCAGGATTTCCTTGAGGAACAGGGTCTGCCAACCGGTCATGGTGTGGTTCATGCCGCCACCTCCGCCGCCGGTTTGTGGCCGGTGAGGTCGAGGAACACGTCCTCCAGGTCGGCCTTGGTGATTTCGATGTCCTCCACCGCCACGCCGGCCTCGCGCACCCGCGCCAGGAGGCGCTCGACCGCCAGCGCGTCGGGCGCCGGCAGTTGCACAAAGCGGCCGGTGACCCGCGCCTGGGCCGCCAGGTCGGCCGGCAGGGCGTGGTCGGTCTTGAAGCGCAGCACGTTGGCCGAGGCTTGCTTGAGCAGATCGGAGGTTTTTTCCAGCGCCACCAGTTCGCCCTGTTTCAGCATGGCGATGCGGCCGCACAGGGCCTCGGCTTCTTCGAGGTAGTGGGTGGTCAGCAACACGGTGCTGCCCTGCTTGTTCAGGCGCGAGACGAACTGCCACAGCGTCTGGCGCAGTTCCACGTCCACGCCGGCGGTGGGTTCGTCCAGCACGATGACCGGCGGCTTGTGCACCAGCGCCTGCGCCACCAGCACCCGGCGCTTCATGCCGCCCGACAGTTGTCGCATGTTGGCGCCGGCCTTGTCGGCCAGGCCCAGGCCGTCCAGCAGTTCGTCGATCCAGCCGGCGTTGTCGCGGATGCCGAAGTAGCCCGACTGGAAGCGCAGCGCCTCGCGCACGCTGAAGAAGGGGTCAAACACCAGCTCCTGCGGCACCACGCCCAGGCGGCGGCGCGCCTGGGCGTAGTCGGTCTGCACGTCGGCGCCGTGCACCGCGACGTGACCACCGCTGGCCCGGGTGAGGCCCGCCAGGATGCTGATGAGGGTGGTTTTGCCTGCCCCGTTGGGCCCGAGCAGGCCAAAGAACTCGCCGGGTTCGATGTCAAAGCTCACCCCCTTGAGGGCTTGCAGCTCGCCTCGGGGGGTGGTGTAGCTTTTGGAAACGCGTTGGAAGGAAACGGCGGACATGGGCCCAGCATTTTACGCGGGCAGCAATGCACTCACGCCGTACAGGGCCGCGAGGTCGCGCAAACGGGCCGGCAGGCCCTGCACCTGCCAGCGGGCCCCGAGCGCCAGCACGCGGCGGCGCACGCCCAGCAGCACCGCCAGGGCCGACGAGTCGAACTCGTTCAGGGCTTGCGCGTCCAGCACCACCACGGCCCCGGCCTGGGGCGGCTCGGCCCGCAGGGCCGCCAGGCAACGGTCCAGGTAGGCACCGGCTTCGGCCTGGGTCAGTCGGGCGGGGGCAGCGGGCAGGCGCATGGCGGGGCCGGCTCAGGACTTGGCCGCGTTGCTGCGGTTGCGCTCGGCCAGCGCGGCGATCAGACCGTCCAGGCCCCGCGCCTGGATTTCCTGGGCGAACTGGCCGCGGTAGGTGTCCACCAGCCAGACGCCCAGCACGTTGATGTCGTAGACCTTCCAGCCGCTGGCGGTTTTTTCCAGGCGGTAGTCGAGCTGGATCGGGTCGCCGCGGCCGCGCACCTCGGAGCGCACCACCACCTCGGTGTCGGTGGGCGCGGCACGCATGGGGCGCAGCACCAGGGTCTGGTCCTTGACCTGGCCCAGTGCGCCGGAATAGGTGCGCACCAGCAGGGTCTTGAACTCGGCCTGCAGGCGCTGGCGCTGCTCGGGTGTGGCCTGGCGCCAGGACCGGCCCACGGCCGAGGCGGTCATGCGGGTGAAGCTCAGGTGCGGCATGAGCTTGGTGTCCACCAGCTGGGCCACCTTGTTCATGTCGCCGGCCTGGATGGCCGGGTCGCTCTTGACCAGGGCAAACACCTCACCGGCGACGCGCTGGATCAGGGCGTCCGGGGCTTCCACCGCGGTGGCGTGGGCGGCCAGCGGCCAGGCCAGGGCGGCACACAGGCCGGCGCTCAAGGCGAGCCAGCCGCGGCGGTCGGTGGTCAGGGGCGTGACAGAGGGGTTCATGGGGCGTTCCTTGTGGGCCGTGGCGCCGGGGTGGTCGCGCGGGCCCTGGTGGGGTACCGGCTGCGGCGCACAGGTTCCCGTGCGTTACACCCGGTCACCGGGGTTTCAATCGTCGTAACGTTCTTCGGGGGCGGCGCCGTTGCCGCTGATCTGCGAGGCGCGCCGCTGCAGGTAGGCATCGCGGGTGAAGCTGTACTTGTCCAGGGCCACCTCGTCCAGCAGTTCGCCGGCGCGCAGCAGGCTGGCGCGGGTGTCCACCACGCGCAGGCCGATGGCGCTGTTGCGGGTGGGCACGTGGTCCACGCCCTGGGTCAGCAGGTCGCCCCGCTGGTCCACCACCAGGCCGGCGGCGTCGCGCACACTGGACGGCCCGAACACCGGCAGCACCAGGTAGGGGCCGGAAGGCACGCCCCAGCGCCCCATGGTGTGGCCAAAGTCCAGCGTGGTACGGGGGATGCCCATCTCGCTCGCCACGTCCAGCACACCGCCCAGACCAAACACGGTGTTGACGTTGAAGCGCATGAAGTTCTCGGCCGCCTCGGCCGGGCGCGCCTGCAACAGCGCGTTGACGAAGGACCAGACGTCGCGCAGGTTGTTGAAGAAGTTGTGCACGCCGGTGCGCACCGGGCTGGGCGTCACGTCCTGGTAGGCGGTGGCCACGGGCTTGAGCACCGCGTCGTCCAGGCCGTCGTTGAAGCGGGTGACGCCGCGGTTGAAGGGCTCCAGCGGGTCTTGCGGGTGGGCGTTCGGCCCGGTCGCGCAACCGGCGAGCAGGCCGACGCTCAGGCCCAGGGCCAGCAGCATCGAACGGGTCGCGTGGTGCTTCTTCATGAAAAACTCCCTCGGTGGTTGGTGTGTGGGTATTGTCGCCGTTCAGCGCTCGGCGGGCGCGGCGGCACCGGCCTCCTCGGCCTTGTTGAACAGGAACTGGCCGATCAGGTTTTCCAGCACCACGGCCGACTGGGTCTGGGTGATCACGTCACCCGCCGCCCAGTTGCCGTCGGCGCCACCGGCCTCGATGCCCACGTACTGCTCGCCCAGCAGGCCGCTGGTGAGGATTTTCAGCGAGCTGTCCTGGGGGAAAGCGTAGCGCGACTCCAGCGCCATGACCACGTCGGCCTGAAAGGTCTGGTCGTTGAAGGCGATGGACTCGACCCGGCCCACCACCACGCCGGCGCTGCGCACCGCCGACTTGGGCTTGAGCCCGCCGATGTTGTCAAAACGCGCGGTGACGCGGTAGGTGGACTCGAAGCTCAGGTTGAGCAGGTTGGCCGCCTGCAGCGACAGGAACAACAGGGCCAACGCCCCCAGCAGCACAAACAAACCCACCCACAGGTCTTTGGCAGAGCGTTGCATGCACACCCTCCTCGGTTCAAATACCAAACATCAGCGCGGTCAGGACGAAGTCCAGGCCCAGCACCGTCAAAGAAGCCATCACCACCGTTCGGGTGGTGGCGCGCGAGACACCCTCGGGCGTGGCCTGGGCCACGTAGCCCTGCAACAAGGCGATGAAGGTGACGGCCACGCCGAACACCAGGCTTTTCACCACGCTGTTGCCGACGTCGCTCCACACGTCCACGCCGGCCTGCATCTGGCTCCAGAAGGAGCCGCTGTCCACGCCCAGCATGGGCACGCTCACCAGCCAGCCACCGACGATGCCCACGGCACTGAACACCGCGGTCAGCACCGGCAGCACCACCAGACCGGCCCAGAAGCGCGGCGCCAGGATGCGCGAAACCGGATCGACCGCCATCATCTCCATCGCGCTGATCTGCTCGCCGGCTTTCATGAGGCCGATTTCGGCGGTGAGCGAGGTGCCGGCCCGCCCGGCGAAGAGCAGCGCGGCGATCACCGGGCCCAGTTCGCGCACCAGGCTCAGCGCCACCAGCAGGCCCAGCGCCTCGGTGGAGCCGAAACGCTGCAAGGTGTAGTAGCCCTGCAAGGCCAGCACAAAGCCCACGAACAAACCAGACACGCCGATGATGGCCAGCGAGTAGTTGCCCAGGAAATGGATCTGCTCGCGCACCAGGCCAAAGCGCCGCAGCGCGGTGCCGGCGCAGGCCAGCAGCCGCCCAAACAGCCGGGTGGCGTAGCCGATGTCGGCCAGCTTGAGCCGCACCGCGTAACCGATGGCCGAGAGGCCGGAGCGGCTCATGCGCGCCTCCCGGGGCCGTAGTCGTCGCCCGCGGGGGGGGCCGGGTAGTGGAAATGCACCGGCCCCTCCGGTTCGGCGTGCACAAACTGGTGCACCAGCGGGTCGGTGCTGTGCCGCACCTCGTCGGGCGTGCCCTGCGCGGCGACGCGGCCGTTGGCCAGCACCACCACGTGGTCGGCGATGGCAAAGGTTTCGTCCAGGTCGTGCGACACCAGGATGCTGGTCAGCCCCATGGCGTCGTTGAGCTGGCGGATCAGCCGCGCTGCCGTGCCCAGCGAGATCGGGTCCAGCCCGGCGAAGGGCTCATCGTACATCACCAGCTCCGGGTCCAGCGCGATGGCACGCGCCAGCGCCACGCGCCGGCTCATGCCGCCCGAGATTTCCGAGGGCATCAGGTCCCGCGCCCCGCGCAGACCGACCGCGTCGAGCTTCATCAGCACCACGTCGCGGACCAGTTCTTCGGGCAGGCGGGTGTGTTCGCGCAGCGGAAAGGCCACGTTGTCGAAGACGCTGAGGTCGGTGAACAGGGCGCCGAACTGGAACAGCATGCCCATGCGGCGGCGCATCCGGTACAGGCCCGCCGCGTCCATGGCCATCACGTCCGCGCCGTCAAAGTGCAAACGGCCGGCCTGGGCCCGGTACTGGCCCCCGATCAGGCGCAGCACCGTGGTCTTGCCCCCGCCCGAGGCGCCCATCAGCGCGGTGACCTTGCCGCGCGGGATGTCCAGGCTCAGCCCGTCCAGGATCAAGCGATCTCCGTACCCGAAGGTGAGATCGCGCAGCTGGACCAGGGCGGGGGAGGACATGCAAAGAAGGGCTTGAAACAGAAAAGCCGGCGAACCGGCTTGTCGGATGATACGGGATAACCCGCAACGGCGTGCGCCGCACGCCGTTGGCCGCTCAGCGCGGCAGGTCGGAGTAGCCCATCAGGAACTCGTCCACCGCGCGCGCCGCCTGGCGGCCTTCGCGGATGGCCCACACCACCAGCGATTGGCCACGGCGCATGTCGCCGGCGGCGAACACCTTGGCCACGTTGGTGGCGTAGCCGCCGGTGAAGTCGGTGGTGGCCTTGGCGTTGCCGCGCGCGTCCTTGTCCACGCCAAAGGCGTCCAGCACGGTCGCCACCGGATTGGTGAAGCCCATGGCCAGCAGCACCAGGTCGGCCTTGTATTCCTTCTCGGTGCCGGGAATCTCGACCAGCTTGCCGTCCTTGAACTCCACGTTCACCGTGGTCAGGCTGGTGACCTTGCCCTTGGCGCCGTTGAACGACTTGGTGGAGATGGCGAACTCGCGGGTGCAGCCCTCTTCGTGGCTGGACGAGGTGCGCAGCTTGATCGGCCAGTAGGGCCAGGTCAGCTCTTTGTTTTCCTGCTCGGGCGGCATCGGCATCACCTCGAACTGGGTGACGCTGGCGGCGCCGTGGCGGTTGCTGGTGCCCACGCAGTCGGAGCCGGTGTCGCCACCGCCGATCACGACGACGTGCTTGCCGTCGGCACGCAGCTGCTTTTTCAGCTTGTCGCCGGCGTTGACCTTGTTCTGCTGCGGCAGGAACTCCATCGCGAAGTGCACGCCGTCCAGCTCGCGGCCGGGCACCGGCAGGTCGCGGCTCTGCTCGGAACCGCCGGTCAGCAGCACCGCGTCGAACTCGGCCTTCAGTTGCTCGGGCGACACGGTTTCCTTGGCGTCGTTGGTCACCTTGGCCGCCGGACCTTCGGTCGGCAAGGCGCCGACGATGACGCCGGTGCGGAAGGTCACGCCTTCGGCCTCCATCTGCTCAACGCGGCGGTCGATCAGCCACTTCTCCATCTTGAAGTCGGGGATGCCGTAACGCAGCAGGCCGCCGACGCGGTCGTTCTTCTCGAACACGGTCACGTCGTGACCGGCGCGCGCCAGTTGCTGGGCGGCCGCCAGGCCCGCCGGGCCGGCGCCGACCACCGCCACCTTCTTGCCGGTCTTGATCTTGGCCGGGCGCGGCTGGACCCAGCCCTCGGCCCAGGCCTTGTCGATGATGGCGTGCTCGATGGACTTGATGCCCACCGCGTCGCCGTTCACGTTCAGGGTGCAGGCGGCCTCGCAGGGTGCGGGGCAGATGCGGCCGGTGAACTCGGGGAAGTTGTTGGTGCTGTGCAGCACCGCGATCGCGTTCTCCCAGTCCTGGCGGTAGACCAGGTCGTTGAAGTCCGGGATGATGTTGTTGACCGGGCAGCCGCTGTTGCAGAACGGCGTGCCGCAGTCCATGCAGCGGGCGCCCTGCACCTTGGCCTGCTCATCGGTCAGGCCCACCACGAATTCCTTGTAGTGCTTCAGGCGCTCGGGCACGGGCTTGTAGCCCTCTTCCAGGCGCTCAAATTCCATGAAGCCGGTGATTTTTCCCATGATACGTATCCTCGGTTCGGTTCAGCGGGTTCAGGCGGCCACGGCGGCCTGGGGGGCAGCGGCCTTGGCGGCCAGTTCGGCCAGCGCGCGCTTGTATTCCGTCGGGAACACCTTGACGAACTTGCCACGGGTCTGCGCCCAGTTGTCCAGAATCTCGCGCGCCTTGGTGGAGCCGGTCCAGCGGTTGTGGTCTTCCAGCAGCTTGCGCAGCTGGGCCTCGTCGGTCTGGCCACGGTGCCAGGTGGCGCGGTCGGTGGTGGCTTCCTGCTCGGCGGCGGTCACCACTTTCTCCAGGGCCACCATGGCGGTGTTGCAGCGCTGGGCGAACAGGCCGTCCTCGTCGTACACGTAGGCCACGCCGCCGCTCATGCCAGCGGCGAAGTTGCGGCCGGTCAGGCCCAGCACGGCCACGGTGCCGCCGGTCATGTATTCGCAACCGTGGTCGCCGGTGCCTTCCACCACCGCGGTGGCGCCGGACAGACGGACCGCGAAACGCTCGCCGGCCACGCCCCGGAAGAAGGCCTCGCCGCGGGTGGCGCCGTACAGCACGGTGTTGCCCACGATGATGTTCTTGGCGGCGTCGCCGCGGAACTCGATGCTCGGGCGCACCACCACGCGGCCGCCGCTCAGGCCCTTGCCGGTGTAGTCGTTGGCGTCACCGATCAGGTACAGCGTGATGCCGTTGGTCAGGAACGCGCCGAAGGACTGGCCGCCCGTGCCTTCCAACTGGATGCGCAGCGTGTCGTCCGGCAGGCCCTCGGGGTGGAAACGCGTCACCTCGCCCGACAGCATGGCGCCGACGGTGCGGTTCACGTTGCGGGCCGTTTCCATGAAACTGACCTTCTCGCCCTTGTCGATGGCGGCGCGCGACTTCTCGATCAGCTTGACGTCCAACGCCTTGTCCAGACCGTGGTCCTGCACGTCCACGTGCTTGCGCGGCACGTCGGCCGGCACGGCCGGCTGGTAGAACAGGCGGCTGAAGTCCAGGCCCTTGGCCTTCCAGTGGGCGATGCCGGCGCGGGTGTCGAGCAGGTCGGCCCGGCCCACCAGCTCGTCGAAGCTGCGGATGCCCAGCTGGGCCATGATCTGGCGCACTTCCTCGGCGACGAAGAAGAAGTAGTTCACCACATGCTCGGGCTTGCCGGCGAACTTGGCGCGCAGCTCCGGGTCCTGGGTGGCCACGCCCACCGGGCAGGTGTTGAGGTGGCACTTGCGCATCATGATGCAGCCTTCGACCACCAGCGGCGCGGTGGCGAAGCCAAACTCGTCGGCGCCCAGCAATGCGCCGATGACGACGTCGCGGCCGGTCTTCATCTGGCCGTCGGCCTGCACTCGGATGCGGCCGCGCAGGCGGTTCAGCACCAGGGTCTGCTGGGTCTCGGCCAGGCCGATTTCCCAAGGCGAACCGCAATGCTTGATGGACGACCAGGGCGAGGCGCCCGTGCCACCGTCGTGACCGGCGATCACCAGGTGGTCGGCCTTGGCCTTGGCCACGCCGGCGGCGATGGTGCCCACGCCGATTTCCGACACCAGCTTGACCGAAATGTCGGCCCGGGTGTTGACGTTCTTCAGGTCGTGGATCAGTTGGGCCAGGTCCTCGATCGAATAGATGTCGTGGTGCGGCGGCGGGGAAATCAGGCCCACGCCCGGCACCGAGTAGCGCAGGAAACCGATGTACTCGGACACCTTGCCGCCCGGCAGCTGGCCGCCCTCGCCCGGCTTGGCGCCCTGGGCCATCTTGATCTGGATCTGGTCGGCGCTGACCAGGTACTCGGCGTTGACGCCGAAACGGCCCGACGCCACCTGCTTGATCTTGGAACGCAGGCTGTCACCGGCCAGCAGCGGGATGTCGCTTTCCACCTTGTCGCGGCCGATGATGGACGCGAGCGACTCGCCCTGCTGGATCGGGATGCCCTTGAGCTCGTTGCGGTAGCGCGCCGGGTCCTCGCCGCCTTCGCCGGTGTTGCTCTTGCCGCCAATGCGGTTCATCGCCACGGCCAGCGTCGCGTGCGCTTCGGTGGAGATGGAACCCAGCGACATGGCACCGGTGGCGAAACGCTTGACGATCTCCTTGGCGGGCTCGACCTCTTCCACCGAAATGGCCTTGGCCGGGTCCACCTTGAACTCGAACAGGCCGCGCAGCGTCATGTGGCGGCGGGTCTGGTCGTTGATGATCTGCGCGTACTCTTTGTAGGTGTTGAAGTTGTTGGCGCGGGTCGAGTGCTGCAGCTTGGCGATCGCGTCAGGCGTCCACATGTGCTCTTCGCCGCGGGTGCGCCAGGCGTATTCGCCGCCGGCGTCCAGCATCTGGGCCAGCACCGGGTCGTCGCCAAAGGCGGCCTTGTGCATGCGGATGGCTTCCTCGGCGATCTCGAACACGCCAATGCCTTCCACCCGGCTGGGGGTGCCGGTGAAGAACTTGGCCACGGTGTCGCTGCTCAGGCCAATGGCCTCGAACAGCTGCGCGCCGCAGTACGACATGTAGGTGCTCACGCCCATTTTGGACATGATCTTGGACAGGCCCTTGCCGATCGCCTTGACGTAGTTGTAGATCGCCTTGTCGGCCGACAGGTCACCCGGCAGGTCCTTGTGGATGGCCTTGAGCGTGTCCATGGCGAGCCACGGGTGCACGGCCTCGGCGCCGTAGCCGGCCAGCACGGCAAAGTGGTGCACTTCGCGGGCCGAGCCGGTTTCCACCACCAGGCCAGCAGTGGTGCGCAGGCCTTCACGCACCAGGAACTGGTGCAGCGCCGACAACGCCAGCAGAGCCGGAATCGCCACCCGCTCGGCGCTCACCGCGCGGTCGCTGACGATGAGGATGTTGCTGCCGCCCTTGATGGCGTCCACCGCTTCGGCGCACAGCGAGGCGAGCTGCGCCTCCACGCCTTCCTTGCCCCAGGACACGGGGTAGGTGATGTCCAGCGTGGTGCTCTTGAACTTGCCGTGCGTGTGCTTTTCGATCTCGCGCAGCTTGGCCATGTCGGCGTGGTTCAGCACCGGCTGGCTCACCTCCAGCCGCATCGGCGGGTTCACCTGGTTGATGTCCAGCAGGTTCGGCTTGGGGCCGATGAAGGACACCAGCGACATCACGATCGCTTCGCGGATCGGGTCGATCGGCGGGTTGGTCACCTGTGCGAACAACTGCTTGAAGTAGTTGTACAGCGGCTTGTTCTTGTCGGACAGCACGGCCAGCGGGCTGTCGTTGCCCATGGAACCGATGCCTTCCTCGCCGTTCTGGGCCATCGGCGCCATCAGGAACTTGATGTCCTCCTGCGTCATGCCAAACGCCTGTTGGCGGTCCAGCAGCGAGGCATCGACCTGCTCCATCGCTGCGTGCGAGGACTCTTCGGTCAGTACCTGCTGGCCTTCGGCCTCGCCGGCCACCGGCTGGGTCACGTCGTCCAGGCGGATGCGCAGGCCTTCGATCCACTGCTTGTACGGCTTGGTGTTGGCGATGTTGGCCTTCAGCTCCTCGTCGTCGATCATGCGACCCTGTTCCAGGTCGATCAGGAACATCTTGCCGGGCTGCAGGCGCCACTTGCGCACGATCTTGCTCTCGGGCACCGGCAGCACGCCGGACTCGGAGCCCATGATCACGAAATCGTCGTCGGTCACGCAGTAGCGCGACGGGCGCAGGCCGTTGCGGTCCAGCGTGGCGCCGATCTGGCGGCCGTCGGTGAACACGATGGACGCCGGGCCGTCCCACGGCTCCAGCATGGCGGCGTGGTACTCGTAGAACGCCTTGCGGCGCTCGTCCATCATGGTGTGCTGTTCCCACGGCTCGGGGATCATCATCATCACCGCCTGGCTGATGGGGTAACCCGCCATCGTCAGCAATTCCAGGCAGTTGTCGAAGGTGGCGGTGTCGGACTGGCCGGCAAAGCTGATGGGGTAGAGCTTTTGCAGGTCTTCGCCCAGCACGGGGGACGACATCACGCCCTCGCGCGCCTTCATCCAGTTGTAGTTGCCCTTGACGGTGTTGATCTCGCCGTTGTGGGCCACGTAGCGGTAGGGGTGGGCCAGCGGCCACTCGGGGAAGGTGTTGGTGGAGAAGCGCTGGTGCACCAGACCCAGGGCCGACACGCAACGCGCGTCCTTCAGGTCCAGGAAGTATTCGCCCACCTGGTTGGCCAGCAGCAGGCCTTTGTACACCACGGTGCGGCTGCTCATGCTGGGCACGTAATACTCTTTGCTGTGCGTCAGCTTCAGGCGCTGGATGTTGGCGCTGGCGGTCTTGCGGATCACGTACAGCTTGCGCTCCAGCGCGTCCTGCACGATCACGTCGGTGCCCCGGCCGATGAAGACCTGGCGGATGATGGGTTCGGTCTGGCGCACGGTGGGCGACATCGGCATGTCGGCGTTGACCGGCACGTCGCGCCAGCCCAGCAGCACCTGGCCTTCGGCCTTGATGGCGCGCTCCATCTCCTGCTCGCAGGCCAGGCGGCTGGCGTGCTCTTTGGGCAGGAACACCAGGCCCACGCCGTATTCACCGGCGGGTGGCAGGGCCACGCCCTGCTTGGCCATTTCCTCGCGGTACAGTTGGTCCGGGATCTGGATCAGAATGCCCGCGCCGTCGCCCATCAGGGCATCGGCGCCCACGGCGCCGCGGTGGTCGAGGTTTTCCAGGATCTTCAGACCCTGCTCCACGATGGCGTGGCTCTTCTGGCCCTTGATGTGGGCCACAAAACCGACGCCGCACGCGTCGTGTTCCTGGGCAGCGTCGTACAGACCGTGCTGTTGCAGCGCTGCGATTTCGTGGGACTGGGTCACGCCAAACTCCTGAGACTGATGACAAGTGTGCGAAGCATAGTGCAATGCAACAACAATGCCAAGCCTTTTAATTGGGGTCGGAGTAAAATTAAAATCCAAAAACTCTAATCACCAAACTAATTGGGGACAGATTAAATCGACTCGATGGACTTGCGCCTTCAACCCGAGGCCTAGCACGGGCACTCCGTCTACCCTCAGGACGGCGTGGGGCCAACCTGGGCCTTGGGCGGTCGCCCGGCCCGGGCTTTGCTGGGGCGGCGGCCCGTGCGCTCGTGCAAGGCCTGCAAGAACGGCTCGCTGCCCAAGGCCCAGCCCTTGAGGGTGGCTTCCGCCAGCCGCGCCTGGGTGGCGGCGTCCAGCCCCTGCTCCACCCGCGCCGCGTAGGCGGCTTCGCGCGCAAACGGGGTGTTGCCCAGCGCCCACACCAAGGGGTGCGGGGTCAGCCAGCGGTCCTGCCGCCGGCCCAGGTAATGGGCGTGGCTGGACCACGGGTACGCCGCCGGTGCATGCACCAGACCGGCGCGCACGGGCAGCAGGTCCAGATTCACCATGCTGGGGATCAGGTAAGAGGCAGCCTCCAGCAGGGTGGAGCGGTAGCGCCCCTCCCACAGGGTGCCGCTGCGGGCGTGGCGCTGGTTGAAGGCACGCACATAGCTGCGGCCCAGCGCCTGCATCAGCTTGCCCACCGCGTCGTCGGTCTGCGGCGTGAGCAACAGGTGCACCGCGTTGTCCAGCAGACAGTAGGCATGCACCTGCACCCGCTCGCGCGGGGCCAGCGTGGCCAACAGGTCCAGCAAGCGCTGCCGGTCAACCACGTCCACGAACACCGGCTGGCCGTTGTGGCCCCGCCAGACGACCTGGTGCAACACCTCGGCCAGGGACAAACGCGGCAGGCGGGCCATGGCGGGGTGAATCAGTGCCCGACGCGGTCCAGCCGCCGCTGCAGGGCCAGCGACAACACCCCACCGACCAGGCAGCAGGCCAGGTTGACCGTCCAGGTCAGGTGCCAGCCCCCGACGCGCGCGGCCAGCCAGGCCACCAGCGGCGGCCCCACGAACTGGCCCAGCGACGACAACTGCTGCACCCAACCCACGGTGGTGGACACCGCGTGGCCCCCGGGGGCCAGCCGCACCGCCAGGGTGAACAGGGTGCCCGGGATCAAGCCCCCCAGCGCCGAAAACACCAGCACCGCCAGGTAATTGACCACCGGTCCGCCCCAGCCGCTGAAGGTCCAGTAGGCTCCCAGCGCCATGCTGCCGTAGCCCCAGCCCAGCAGCGTCAGCGGCCGCACGCCGTGGGCCAGCCAGCGCCCGGCGGCGATGTTGCCGATGAGGTTGACGCCTGCCGCCAACGCACTGAGCGCCCCCACGGCCGCCAGCGACCAGCCCGCCGCGGTGTAGATGGTGGGCAAAAACCCCACCACCGCCAGCCACTGCCCCGAATACATCAGAAACGCCAAGGCCACCAGCCACGGGCCGCCCGAAGACAGGGTGCCGGCCAGCCGGGGCCACAGACCCAAGCCACCGCCCGGGGCCGCTGGCGCGTCGGGCGGCACCCAGCGCCACACCAGCCCGGCACACACCCAGGTGGCCAGGGCCAGGGTGGCCCAACCGGCGCGCCAGCCCAGACCGGCGTACACCAGCGGCCCCACCAGCAGGGTGGTCGCGGCACCGATCGGCATGTACGCCCCCCAAAACCCCAAGGCCTTGTTCAGCACCGCGGGGGCCTGCAGCTGGCGCCGCAGCAGGCCCGGCGCGGGCAGCACGGCCAGCAAAAAACCCAGGCCCTCCAGGGCCCGGGTGGCCAGCAACACCGCCGGGCTGGGCGCCGCAGCCCCCAGTGCACTGCCCAGGCCCAACAGGGCCAGGCCCAGCAGCATCACCCGCCGCGGTCCCAGCCGGTCGGCCAGCATGCCCACCACCGCGCCCAGCGTCATGCCCGCCATCTGGATCACGGCCAGCAAAAAACCGCCCTGCACCAGGGTCAGCCCCAGGTCCCGCGCCAGCACCGGGATGGCCGGCGGCAGCTTGCCGACATGGAAAGCGCTGACGATGCCCACCCCAACGATCAGCGCGGCGATGCGCGTGTCGGTCCGTGGGTCGGCGCAACGGGGGGCGGTGCTGGGCACGGTCGTCGGGGCCGTTTCAGGTGAACAGGCGCAGGCCGGTCAGCCGCTCGTGCTCGCGGATGGCGTAGCGGTCGGTCATGCCAGCAATGTGGTCGGCCACGCGCCGGCGCAGGCTGAGCGGGCGCAGGGTCTGCGGCGGCTGCGCCATTGCTTCGGGCGCTTGGGTGTAGGCCTGGTACAGGTCGCCAACGATGCGGCGGGCCCGCCCGGTGGTGGCCAGCACCTGCGGGTGGCGGTACAGGTTCAGCATCAGAAAGCGCTTGAGCTCGGACGAGGCCTGGCGCATGCCCGGGGAAAAGCGCAGCAGCGGCCCGTGTTGCCGCACCCCGTCGAGGCTGTCCACGCCGGCCTCGCGCACCGCCGCGCGGGTGGCGTCGATCACGTCGTACACCTGGGCGCTCAGCATGCGGCGGATGGACTCGAACAGCACACGCCGCCCGGTCAGGTCGGGGTGTTCGCGCAGGACCGCCCGGCGGTGCTCGTCGAACAGCGGCACCGCCTCCAACTGCGCCAGGGTCAGCAGACCGGAACGCACCCCATCGTCGATGTCGTGGGCGTTGTAGGCGATCTCGTCGGCCAGGTTGGCCAGTTGCGCCTCCAGCGACGGCGACTGGCCCCGCAAAAAACGCGCCCCCACGCCACCCGGTTCCCGCGCTTCCAGCCACTGCGCGTTGGCCCGTGAGCAGTGCTTGAGGATGCCTTCGCGGGTCTCGAAACACAGGTTCAGGCCGTTGAAGGCGGGGTAGCGTTCTTCCAGTTCGTCCACCACGCGCAGGCTCTGCATGTTGTGCTCGAAACCGCCGCGCGGCTCGTCCGGGCCCGCGGCGTCGGCGTGGCCGGGCACACCGTCCACGGGGTCGGGCGCGTGCGGGAGCTCGACCTCGGCTTCGGGCGGCTGACCGTGCAGGCAGGCGTTCAGCGCGTCCTGGCCGGCGTGGCCAAAGGGCGTGTGCCCCAGATCGTGGGCCAGCGCAATCGCCTCCACCAGGTCCTCGTTCAGGCCCAGGCTGCGGGCTATGCTGCGGCCCAGCTGCGCCACCTCCAGCGAATGGGTCAGCCGGGTGCGAAACAGGTCGCCCTCGTGGTTGAGGAACACCTGGGTCTTGTACACCAGGCGCCGGAAGGCGGTGCTGTGGATCACCCGGTCGCGGTCGCGCTGGAAATCGTTGCGCGTGGGCGCCGGCGCCTCGGGGTGGCGCCGCCCCTGGCTCAGGGCCGGGTCGCAGGCGCAGCCGGGCGGCAGCGCGGTGGCGTCAGCCGGTGCAGGCATCGACGACCTCGGCCACCAGCGCATCGGGGGCGCCGCGCACCACGGCCTCGCCCCGGCCGTTGACCAGCACGAACTTGATCTCGCCGGCCTCGGCCTTTTTGTCCACCCGCATCAGTTCCAGAAAGCGCGAGGCCTGGTCTGGCGCCAGCACTGGGGCCCGCACCGGCAGGCCGGCGTCGGCCACCAGGCGCGTCAGCCGCGCCACCTCGGTCTCGGGCAGCAGGCCCAACCGGGCCGACAGGGTGGCGGCCATGACCATGCCGCAGCCCACCGCCTCGCCGTGCAGCCAAGCGCCGTAGCCTATGCCGGCCTCGATGGCGTGGCCAAAGGTGTGCCCGAAATTCAGGATGGCGCGCAGCCCGGCCTCCTTTTCGTCTTGCCCGACCACCCAGGCCTTGATTTCGCAACTGCGGCGCACGGCGTGGGCCAAGGCCCCGGCGTCGCGTGCCCGCAGCGCGGGCAGGTGCGCCTCGATCCAGGCCAGAAAATCCAGGTCGGCGATCGGACCGTACTTGATCACCTCGGCCAGGCCGGCGCTCAGTTCGCGTTCGGGCAGGGTGGAGAGGGTGTCCAGGTCGCACACCACCCGCAGCGGCTGGTAGAAGGCCCCGATCATGTTCTTGCCCAGCGGGTGGTTGATGGCCGTTTTGCCCCCCACCGAGGAATCCACCTGGGCCAGCAGCGTGGTGGGCACCTGCACGAACGGCACCCCGCGCATGTAGCAAGCGGCGGCAAACCCCGTCATGTCGCCCACCACCCCGCCCCCCAGGGCGTAGAGCACGGTCTTGCGGTCGCAGGCGCGCGACAGCAGGGCGTCAAAAATACCGTTCAGCGAATCCCAGGTCTTGTGCGCTTCGCCATCGGGCAGCTGCACCACGTGCACCTGGCCGTACAGACCCGCCAGGGCCCGGCGCAGTCGCTCGGCGTAGAGCGGACCGACCACGTCGTTCGTCACGATCAGGGCCGCCGCCGCCCGGGGCAGGCCAGCCCAGGTGGCCGGATCGTCCAGCAAACCCCGACCGATCAGAATCGGGTAGCTGCGGTCGGCCAGGTCGATGGAAACGGTGAGCGGTGCGGTGGCAGAGGACATCCTGCTAGTGTAGCGAGGGCGTGTCCCGGTCCTCGGCACCGGGGCTGGCCGCCAGGTCCAGTTGCATGGCGATCATGTTGACCAGGGTCGCCACCGACGGGCGCCCGGTTTCGATGACGAAATGGGCCGTCTCGCGGTACAGCGGGTCGCGCACCGCGTAGAGGTCGCGCAACTTTTGCAGGGGATCGTCCACCTGCAGCAAAGGCCGGTTGCGGTCGTGCCGGACGCGGCGGAACACGTCTTCCGGCGTGGACCGCAGGTAGAACACCCGGGCTCGGTCGCGCAGGTGCCGGCGGTTGGCCGGCCGCAACACCGCCCCCCCCCCGGTGGACAGGACACAGGGCCCGTCCTGCGTCAGCGCGTCGATGACCGACTCCTCGACATCGCGGAAGGCGTCTTCGCCTTCGCGGGCAAAGAAATCGCGGATCGAGCAACCCAGTTGGGTTTCGATGCGCTGGTCCGAATCCACGAAAGGAATCTGCAGGCGCCGGGCCAACTGGCGCCCCACGGTGGTTTTGCCGGAACCCGGCAGGCCGACCAGTGCGATCACCGCTGGCTGGACAGCGATTCGGTCTGCAACCTCGGGGTGATGAACACCAGCAGTTCGGTCTTGACCGAGGACGAACCGCGCGACTTGAACAGGTTGCCCAGCACCGGAATGTCGCCCAAACCCGGGACTTTTTCCAGGGTGTTGGTGTCGCGCTGCGTGTAAATACCACCGATCACGATGGTGCCGCCGTTTTCGACCAACACCTGGGTTTCGACGATTTTTTTCTGCACCAGCACCAATTCCTGGGTCAGTTCGTTCAATCGCGCTTCGTCCTTTTTCACCTCCAGTTTCATGATCACGTCGCCATCCGGCGTGATCTGAGGCGTCACCCGCAACGACAAGACGGCATCGATGAATTCCGTGGTGGTGTTGCCCGCCTGATCCAGCTTTTTGTAAGGAATTTTCTGACCATCTTCGATTTTGGCTTCACGCTGGTCGGCGGTCAGAATCTTGGGACTGGCGATGGTTTTCACCTTGCCGTCCGATTCGTTGGCCAACAGTTCCAAGTTCAACAGCCGGGTGGAGCCAGCGTTGAACAGCGAGAAAGTGAACAAGCCGCCGTCCCGCGTGGCATCGGGCGCAGGGATGTTCTGCACCGCCGAGGTGTTGGTGGCGTTCAGGGAATTGAAACCCAGTGAGCCACCTCCTCGGTTTTGCAAATCGCCCCGCGGCGTGGACTTGCCACCAAAGCGGACCCCAAGGCTCTTGCTGAAGTCGTCCGAGGCTTCCACAATGCGCGCCTCGATCAGCACCTGCTTGACCGGGATGTCAATCTTCTTGATCAGCGCCCCAATTTCCTCCAGCTTGGAGGCCACGTCGGTGACGAAGATCTGGTTGGTGCGCGGCTCAGAGAACACCGAACCCTGCTTGCTCAGGATGCGCACCTGCGCCTCGCCGCTGCCCACGGCGGTGGTGAGTTGCTTGGCCACGTCTTCGGCCGTGGCAAAGTTCAGGCGGAAACTTTGGGTGCGGGGCACTTCCAGCACGCGCAAGGCCTGCTTGGCTTCCAATTCGGACTTTTCCTGGGCCAGAATCTCGGCCTGCGGCGCCACCCAGATCACGTTGCCGGTCTTGCGCATGCCCAGGCCCTTGGCCTGCAACACAATGTCCAACGCCTGGTCCCAAGGCACGTCCTTCAGGCGCAAGGTGACACTGCCGGTCACCGAATCGGAGGTCACGATGTTGAAGTTGGTGAAATCGGCAATCACCTGCAACAGCGAGCGCACCTCGATGTTCTGGAAGTTGAGCGAAAGCTTTTCACCGCTGTAGTTCGGGCCTTGGCTGAGCTTGTTGGGGTCGGTCTTGACCTCGCGCACCTCCAACACGAACTGGTTGTCGCTCTGGTAAGCGCTGTGCTCCCAGTTGCCGGTGGGCTCGATCAACAGGCGCACGCGATCACCGGCCTGGGTCGCGGTGACCATGCGGATGGGGGTGCCGAAGTCGGCCACGTCCATGCGGCGGCGCAGGCCCTCGGGCAGCGAGGTTTTCAGGAACTCGACCACCAGGTTGCGCCCCTGCTGGCGGATGTCCACCCCGGTCTGGTTGTTGGCCAGGTTGACCACCACACGGCCGGCGTTCTCGGGCCCGCGACGGAAGTCGATGTCGGACAGCGCGGCCACGTCGGACGGCACGCCCGGTGCCGCGAACACCGACCCCATGGCCCCGCCCGCCACCGGTGTGGTCACCGGCGGCTGCTGCAGGGTGACCAGCAGGGCGTTGCCGTCGATCCGGGTCTCGTAGGCCACGGCCTGACCCAGGTTGAGCACGACCCGGGTGCGGTCACCGGCCTCGACCACGTTGGCCGAGCGCAGGTTGCCCTGGTTGATCTCGAACAGGTTTTTGCCGCTGGCGTTGATGGCGCCGGCAAAGTCCAGCGCGATGCGGGCCGGCGACTGGATGGCAAAGCCGGCCGGCAGCTGCTTGAGCGGCTCGCTCATCTGGATACGGATGACCTCGCCCCCGCCCTGGGTGGCGGCGGTGACGGACTGGATCGCCAGTTGCGCCTGCGCCAGCCCGGCCATGAACAGCGCCGAAACCAGGAAAGACAGTTTGCCCGTGCGGGAGAAGGTGCGTGCCATGGCGTTGCCGGTGGTGTGTGTGGTTGTCATTTGCCGGTTCCCTCTTGTAGCTCCAAAGTCGACATGCGCTCGATCCACTCGCCCGCCGCGTCCTGAACGATTTCCCTCAGGGTGATCTGGTTTTCGGTGATGCGTGTCACGCGACCGTAGTTCTGCCCCAGGTAGTTGCCCGGACGCACCTGGTACAACAGGTTGTTGGCCCGCACCAGGGCCACGGTCTGGCCACGGCGGTCCATCAGGCCGACCATGGTCATGGTGTCCAGCGGCAGGGCCTCCAGCGGCTCCTTGCGGCGGTTGACCTCGGCCGCCAGCAGGCCCGAGGCGGCGGCAGTAGAGGCTTCGTCGCGGAACGACCGGCTCAGCTTTTCCTCGCTGAAGGGCGACAGTTCCGCCTGGTCGGTGAAAGCCTGTGGCACGTAAGGCTTGGGCTCCGACACCGGCTCCACATTGGGCTTGACGGTGTTGCGTTGCCCGGTCATCCAGTCGGCCAGTTCCTGCTGCCCCGACGCGCCGCAGCCCGTCAAGGCCGCCACCAGCGCAACCAGCAGCAAGGGGCGCTGCACAGCAGAGGCGATCATTTCTTGGCCTCCTTGGCTTTCTGGGCATTTTTCTGGGCCAGCACCTCGTCCGGGTCCAGGTAGCGGAAGGTCTTGGCCGTGGCGTCCATGGTCAGCACGCCCGCACGCGCCTGCACCGGCGACAACGCCAGGTTGTTCAGGGTGACGATGCGCGAGAGGTGTGCCACGTCGGACACAAACAGGCCCACTTCGTTGTAGCTGCCGGTGACCCGCACGGTGATGGGCAGTTCGGCATAGTAGTCGCGCACCACCTCCTGCCCAGGGCGGAACAGCTCAAACTGCAGGCTGCGGCCCAGCCCGGCCTGGTTGATGTCTGAGAGCAAAGCGTCCATTTCAGCCTTGCTGGGCAACTGTTTTTCCAGTTGGGCCACATACTGACGCACCTGCTCAAGCTGGGCTTTGAGGATCTCGAAGTTGACGGTTTTTCCCAGTTTCTGCGTGTATTCGGCGCGCAGCTGGGTTTCGCGGTTGCGTTCGGCGGTCAGGCGCGTGTCGAGGTCGCTGAGCCAGACGTACCACAGGGCCACCACCACCAGCACCGCCACCACGCACAGCAGCAGGTAGCGCGGCAGGTTGGGCCACAAGGAAGGGTCGTTGGGGTCCAGCCCGGTGAACTGGCTGCGGATGTTTTGCTGCAGGGCAGCAAAGTCGATGGAAGATTTTTTCGAGGTTTTGGCCATGGTTGTCCGACGAAACCGCCGCCTCACACCTTGCCCGCCGCGGGCGTGGACGCGGCCGCCCCGTTCTGACCCGCCGCTGTGGCGGCCTCTTTGGTCAGGGTGGCACGCAGCGAAAAATTGAACACCCGGCGCTGGCCCCGTTGGCCCAGGCTGGCGGTGGTCGCGGTGATTTCGATCAACTGCGGCTTGGTCAGCCACGGGCTGTGGTTGCCCAGGTTGCGCAGCAGTTCGGACACCCGCTCCTGCGACTGGGCCACGCCCTCGATGGCGATGGCCATGTCCTCCTGTTTGAGGGTGCGCAGGTACACGCCCTCCGGCAGTTGCTTGACCATTTCGTTCAGCAGGTACACCGGCAGGTTGCGGTCGGCCTGCAGGCTCTCCACCGCGGCCTGGCGGGCTTTGAGGCCGTCCAGTTCCTGCTGCAGCGTGGCGATCTCCTTGATCTGCACGTCCAACTTGGCGATTTCGGACTGCAGGAAACCGTTGCGCTGCTGCTGCTCGGCCATGCGGGCCTCGTAGACCCCGAAGATGGCCGCCGACACCGCCAAGCCCGCCACAGCGGCCAGCCCCAGGTGCACAAAGAACTGCTCGCGCCGCTTCTTGCGCGCGGCCTCGCGGTGAGGCAGGAGGTTGATGGTGATCATTGGCTGAACCTCCGCAGCGCCAGGCCGGTGGCCACCAGGTAGGACGTGGCTTCCATGCTCAGGCGGCTGGCCGGGATGGAAGGGGCCACCGCCATGCCGTCGAACGGGTTGATGACCTTGCACGGGAAGGACGTCTGCGCCATGACGGCCTCGGCCAGACCGGGCAGCGCGGCCGAGCCCCCGGACAGCAGGATGTGGTCCACCTTGTTGTGCGGGGTGCTGGTGAAGAAGAACTGCAGGGCGCGGCCCAACTCCTGGCCCACCCCTTCCATGAAGGGCGTGAGTACCGTGTCCCGATAATCCGCGGGCAGGCCGGCGCCGGAGCGCTTCTTGGCCTCGGCCTCGTCAAAGGGGATGCCGTACTGGCGCGCGATCTGGTTCGACAGCTGGACGCCACCGAACACCTGGTCGCGCTCGTAAATCATTTCGTCGTTGCGGATCACCTGCAGGCTGGTGGTCTGGGAGCCGACCTCAAACAGCGCGATCAGCATGTTGCGGCCCTTGTTGGGCAGCGTCTCGATCAGGCGGGAGGCCGCCAGCCGCGAGGCGTAGGACTCGACGTCCAGCACCACCGGGTTGAGGCCAGCGGCTTCGGCCAAGCCTTGGCGGTCGGACACCTTTTCCTTGCGCGAGGCGGCGAGCAGGACTTCGACGTAGTCGGGCAGGTTGGCGGCCGGCCCCACCACGCAGAAGTCAAGACTGACCTCCGACAAGGGGAAGGGGATGTACTGGGTGGCTTCGGACTCCACCTGCACCTCCAGCTCGGCGTCGGTCAGGCCGGCGGGCAGGTTGATTTTCTTGGTGATGACGGCCGAACCCGGCAGGGCCATGGCGACGTTTTTCGTCTTGGTGCCGGCCTTGCGCACCAGCCGTCGCAGGGCCTCGGCGACTTCGTCGAACTTCTCGACGTTGCCTTCGTTGATCCAGCCGCGCTCCAGCGGCTCGATGGCGCAGTGCTGGAGCACCAGCCCGCCATCCCGACCACGCCCCAGCTCGACCAGCTTGACCGTGGTGGAGCTGACATCAATGCCCAGAAGCGGCGCGGGCTCCCGGCTGAACATAGACCCCAGTGAGATCAATTCCATCCCCAAATGTGTGTGTCCGTTTCACGTCACCTGTGAACGTCCTGTTTCAATACTATCAGCAAGCACGCGCTGCACCCAAGCCACTGCCGCCTCGCTGCCAGCCCCGACGTTGTCAAAAACACACGTTGCATTTCTCGCTCACGGGCACAGTATCCGCCATTTTTCACGCGCGCTTACAAACTTTCACACCCCAAACACGCAAATTCCCCCCGCCCCAGCCCCGGTTTTTATAATTCCGGCCAGACACCAAGGCCTGCATGACCCAACGCCCCACCCCCTCTTCCGCTCCCTCCTCCGCCCCCTCCCCCCAACGATCATCCCGGCCCCGTGGCGGGCTGGCGCGGGTGCTGGTCTGGTTGCTGGGCCTGGCCGGCGCGGGGGTGGCGAGCCTGGCGCTGGTGCTGGGCCTGGGGCTGGCCATGGCCTACCCCAACCTGCCCGACGTGACCGAATTGGCCGACTACCGGCCCAAGCTGCCGCTGCGGGTGTACGCGCGCGACGGCGAACTGATCGGGGAATTTGGCGAGGAACGCCGCAACCTGCTGCCGTTCGAGGACATCCCACCGGTGATGGTCAACGCGGTGCTGGCCATTGAGGACGCCCGCTTCTTCGAGCACAACGGGGTGGACTACCGCGGCATGCTGCGGGCGGCGCTGGCCAACCTGGGCGAGGCCAAAAGCCAGGGCGCGTCCACCATCACCATGCAGGTGGCGCGCAACGTCTACCTGTCCAGCGAAAAAAGCTACCTGCGCAAGATCTACGAGGTGCTGCTGACCTTCAAGCTGGAACACCTGCTGACCAAGGAACAGATTCTGGAAATCTACATGAACCAGATCTTCCTGGGGCACCGGGCCTATGGCTTTGCGGCCGCCTCGCAAACCTATTTCGGCAAGCCGCTGGACCGGGTCAGCATCGCCGAAGCGGCCATGCTGGCCGGCCTGCCCAAAGCGCCGTCGGCCTACAACCCGATCAGCAACCCCAAGCGCGCCCGGGCGCGGCAGCTGCACATCATCGACCGCATGCTGGAAAACGGCTTCATCACCGAAGCCGAGGCGCGCGCCGCCAAGGACGAGCCGCTGCGGCTGCGGCGCATCGACCCGGAGCAGTTCGTCAACGCCGACTACCTGACCGAAATGGTGCGCCAGTCGGTGTTCGAGCAATACGGCGACGAGGCCTACACCCGCGGGCTGCAGGTGCACACCTCGGTCGATGCGGCGGCCCAGCGGCTGGCCCACCGGGTGGTGCGCCAGGGCGTGCTGGACTTTGAGCGGCGCCAGTTCTACCGCGGGCCGGAACGCTTCATCGACCTGCCGGCCAACCCGCAGGCGCGGGAGGAGGCGGTGGACCAGGCCCTGGCCGCCCTGCCCGACAACGGCACCCTGCTGACGGCCGTGGTGCTGGAGGCCAGCGCGCGCAAGGTGGTGCTGGTGCGTGGCGACGACACGCCGTTCGAGGTCACGGGCACCGGACTCGACCCGGTGCGCTCGGGCCTGGCCGACAACGCGCCGCCGCACCTCAAGCTGCGCCCGGGCGCGGTGGTGCGCGCCGTCAAAGGCGCCAGCGGCTGGTACATCACCCAGACGCCGGAGGTGGAAACCGCCTTCGTGGCGCTGGACCCGCGCACCGGCGAAATCCGCGCCCTGGTGGGCGGTTTCGACTTCAACCGCAACAAGTTCAACCGGGTCACCCAGTCGCAGCGCCAGCCTGGCTCCAGCTTCAAGCCCTTCATTTACTCCGCCGCCCTGGAAAAAGGCATCACCCCGGCGACACTGGTCAACGACGCCCCGCTGTTCTTCAGCGCCACGGTGACCGGCGGCAAGCCCTGGGAGCCCAAGAACTACGACGGCAAGTTCGACGGTCCGATGACGGTGCGCACCGGCCTGGCCAAGTCCAAGAACATGGTGTCGATCAACATCCTCAAGGCGGTGGGCACCAGCAGTGCGCAGGAATGGGTCACCCGCTTTGGTTTTGAGGCGGCCAAACACCCACCCTATCTGACGATGGCGCTGGGGGCCGGCTCGGTGACCCCGTTGCAAATGGCCAGCGCCTACGGCGTGTTCGCCAACGGCGGCCACTACGTGCCGCCGATGCTGATCACCCGCATCACCGACCACAAAGGCAAGGTGCTGATGGAGGCCGCGCCGCGGGCGCCCGACGAGTCGCAGCGCGTGATCCCGGAGCGCAATGCCTTCATCATGAGCCAGTTGCTGCAGGAGATCACCCGCTCGGGCACGGCGGCGCGGGCCCAGGCCACGCTCAAACGCCCCGACCTGTACGGCAAGACCGGCACCACCAACGACTCGGTGGACGCCTGGTTCGTGGGCTACCACCCCACGCTGTCGGCGGCGGTGTGGATGGGCTACGACACCCCGCGCAACCTGGGCCGCCAGGCCACCGGCGGCGCGCTGAGCCTGCCGGTGTGGGTGCAGTTCATGGCCGAGGCACTGCGCAACGTGCCGGTGCAGGAGCCGGCGCCGCCAGCGGGCGTGGTCTACACCCAGGGCGAATGGTTCTATGAGGAATACCAGCCCGGCGCGGGGGTGGCCAGCCTGGGCATGGCCACCGGCGCCAGCGACGAAGCCGGGACCGACCCGGACGTGAACACGCCGGCCAGCGGCACCCAGGAAAAACGCAACATCCTCGACCTGTTCAGGCAGTGAAACGCAGCGCCTGGCCCGACTGCGCCGTGGCCTCGCGGCTCAGGTGGTCGAACAGCTCGCCGGCGCCCTTGGTGTCCATCCAGCACTGGCCGTCGAAGCGGTAGTGGTAGCCGCCCGAACGGGCCGCCACCCAGATTTCGTGCAGCGGCTTTTGCAGGTTGACCACGATCTGGCTGCCATTGGCAAACACCAGGGTGATCATGCCGCCGACGCGCTGGTTGTCGATGTCGGCGTCGGTGTCGTCGTTGATGCGGTCGCAACTGGCCTCGATGGCCTGCAAGGCGGCTTCGGCGCGGTCGAGGTATTCCAGATCGGTCATTACAATTCCTTGATGTTCACACTCCGCCAAATTTTAGGTGTGTCGGGATTGACCCTGGCGCTGGCGCTGGCCGGTTGCGGCCAGAAAGGCCCGCTGTACCTGCCGCCCGCCACCACCGCAGCGGCGCCCGGCGCCCTGCCTGCCCCCGCCAGCGCGCCGCCGGCCGCTGCCCGCTGACCCCCCTGCTTCTGTTGCATTGTTCATGGCCCTGTCCCCTGCCCCCGCGCCGCGCCTGCCCGGCCACCCCCACTTTGCCTACCAAGACGGCGCCCTGCGCGTGGAAGGCCTGCCGGTGGCCGACCTGGCCCGCGAACACGGCACGCCGCTGTTCGTGTATTCGCAGACCGCCATGCTGTCGGCGCTGGCCGCCTACCAGCGCGGCTTTGCCGGGCGCCAGGCGCTGATCTGCTACGCCATGAAGGCCAACTCCTCGCTGGCGGTGCTGCAGACCTTTGTGCAGGCCGGTTGCGGGCTGGACATCGTTTCGGGCGGCGAGCTGGCCCGTGCCCTGCGCGCCGGCGTGGCGCCCGAGAAAGTGATTTTTTCCGGGGTGGGCAAGACCCGCGCCGAGATGCGCGCGGCGCTGGAAGCCGGCATCGGCTGCTTCAACGTGGAAAGCCTGCCGGAACTGGATGTGCTGAGCGAAGTGGCCACCGCGATGGGCCGACGTGCGCCGGTCAGCTTGCGCGTCAACCCCGATGTGGACGCCAAAACCCACCCTTACATCTCCACCGGCCTCAAGGGCAACAAGTTCGGCATCGCACACGACGCGGTGCTGCAAGCCTACCGCCACGCGGCCCAGTTGCCGGGGCTGAAGGTGGTCGGCATCGACTGCCACATCGGCTCGCAGATCACCGAAATGTCGCCCTACCTGGACGCGATGGACCGCATCCTCGACCTAGTGGACGCGATCGAGGCGGCCGGCATCACGCTGGAGCACATCGACTTTGGCGGCGGCCTGGGCATCGACTACCAAGGCGACACGCCGCCGGCCGCCGACGCCCTGTGGCAGGCGCTGCTGGCCCAACTGGACGCCCGGGGCTACGGCCAGCGCCGGCTGTTGATCGAGCCGGGCCGTTCGCTGGTGGGCAACGCCGGCATTTGCGTGACCGAGGCGGTGTTCCTCAAGCCCGGCGAGCAGAAAAACTTTCTGGTGGTGGACGCCGCCATGAACGACCTGCCCCGCCCCGCCATGTACGAGGCTTACCACGCCATCGTGCCGGTGCAGCCGCGGGCGGGCGAAGCGAGCGCGTGGGACGTGGTGGGCCCGGTCTGCGAAAGCGGCGACTGGCTGGGCCGCGACCGGGCCCTGAACGTGCAGCCCGGCGACCTGCTGGCGGTCTGCTCGGCCGGGGCCTACTGCATGAGCATGTCGAGCAACTACAACACCCGTGGCCGCGCGGCCGAGGTGCTGGTGCGCGGCGACCGGGCGCAACTGATCCGCGCGCGCGAAACGGTGGACGACCAGTTGCGGCAGGAACGCCTGCTGGCGCTGGGCTGAACCGCCTGCGCGCCTCACCCACAGCGCACCCTCAGCGGGGCGCCCGGCGAAGGGTGGCGCGCTGGTCGGCCCACCCGCGCCACACGCGCCAAGCCAGCGCCCCCGCCAACACGGTGCCGTACAGGTAGACCTCGCCGAAATGGTTTTTGCCGGTGCGCATCCAGTAAAAATGCAGCACGGCCAACCCGGCCACCACATACACCGCGCGGTGCAGGCGCCGCCAGCGCACCGCACCCAGCGCCCGGATGGCACGGGGGAACGAAGTCGCGGCCAGCGGCAACAGCAGCAGCCAGGCCAGCAGGCCCACCGCGATGAAGGGGCGTTCCCACACGTCGCGCAGCAGTTCGGCGCCGTCCAGCCCCGTGTCCAGCCAGGCATAAGCCCACAGGTGCTGGCTGGCGTAGGCAAAAGTCCACAGGCCCAACCCGCGCCGCCAGGTCGCCAGCGCCGCCAGGCCAAACGCCTGGCGCAAGGGGGTGACGAGCAGGGTCAGGCACAGCAGGCGCAGGGTCCAGTCGCCCAGGCCGCGGATCAAGGCCTCGGCTGGGTTGGCGCCCAGCCGGTCGGTGAAACCCGCGAACCACAACCACACCGCCGGGACCGCACACAACACCAGCACCACGGGCTTGACCCAGGGCGCCGTCCCATGCCGCGGCTTCATCGTCTCAGTAGAACTTGCGCAAATCCATGCCGGCGTACAGCTGCCCCACCTGGGCAGCGTAGCCGTTGAACAGCTGGGTTTTGAGGCGTTTGGCCAGCAGCCCGCCTTCGCCAATGCGGCGTTCGCTGGACTGGCTCCAGCGCGGGTGCGGCACCTCGGGATTGACGTTGGAGTAAAAGCCGTATTCCTGCGGCGCGGCCGCGTTCCAGGCGGTGACGGGCTGCTTGTCCACGAAGCGGATCTTCACCAGCGACTTGCCGCTCTTGAAACCGTACTTCCAAGGCACCACCAAGCGCAGCGGTGCGCCGTTCTGGTTGGGCAGCACCTCACCGTACATGCCAAAGGCCAGCAGGGTCAGCGGGTGCAGCGCCTCGTCCAGGCGCAGGCCCTCGACGTAGGGCCACAGCAACACACTGGAGCGCAACCCGGGCATGCTGCCCCGGTCGGCCAGGGTGTGGAACTCCACGTACCGGGCGCTGCCCAGCGGCTGCACCTGGCGCACCAGCGCGGCCAGCGAATACCCCACCCACGGGATGACCATGGACCAGCCTTCGACGCAGCGCAGGCGGTAGATCCGCTCCTCCATCGGGCTGAGCTTGAGCAGTTCGTCCAGGTCGTAGGTGCGGGGCTTGGCCACCAGGCCCTCCACCTGCACCGTCCAGGGCCGGGTCGGCATCCGACCGGCCAGGCGGGCCGGGTCGGCCTTGTCCAGGCCGAATTCGTAGAAGTTGTTGTAGGTGCTGGCGTCGCGGTAGGGGGTCAGGGCCTCCACCGTGGTGGCGCCCGGCACCGCGGTGGGTGCGCCGGACAAGGCGGCCAGCTGGCCTGGGCGGGCCGGGCCCTGGGCCCAGGCCTGGCGCGCGGCCATGCTGGTCAACGCGGCGCCACCCAGCCCCAGCGCCGCCTGTTGCAGCCAGCGCCGCCGGTCCTGGTAAACGGCCTGCGGCGTGATCTCGCTGGGCGTGGGGTGCTGGAATCCGTCGGAATCGGTGCGTATCAGCATGGCGGCTTTCGGTGCAACAGAGACCGATGTGACCCCACCAACGGCACGGGGGTTCCGCAGAACCCCCGTGGCCGGTCTCAAGCGCCGCGGATCACAGCTCGCCGTAGCTGTGCAGGCCGCTCAGGAACATGTTCACCCCCAGGAAGGCGAAGGTGGTGACCGCCAGCCCCACGAGCGCCCACCAGGCGGCCACGGTGCCGCGCAGGCCTTTCATGAGGCGCATGTGCAGCCAGGCGGCGTAGTTCAGCCAGACGATCAGGGCCCAGGTTTCCTTCGGGTCCCAGCTCCAGTAGCCGCCCCAGGCCTCGGCCGCCCACAGCGCGCCCAGCACGGTGGCGATGGTGAAGAAGGCAAAGCCCACGGCGATGGCCTTGTACATCACGTCGTCCATCACCTCCAGGGCGGGCAGGCGTTCGGCGATGCGGCGGCGCGCGGCCAGGATGCCGCCGACGATCAGTGCCGACAGGCCGAAGTAGACGAACCAGTAGCTGCCGCCGCCCTCGGCGGCGCCTTGGCGGAACACCAGCGGCTCGAAACACAGCACCACACCGAGCAGCCACAGCGGGGCCAGCTTGTACCAGCGGGTTTCGCTGGCGCTTTGCTTGATCAGGTAGGCAAACGCCAGCATGGCGGCGATGGCGAAGGTGCCGTAGCCGATGAAGTTGGCCGGCACGTGCAGCTTCATCCACCAGCTTTGCAGCGCCGGCACCAGCGGCTGGATCTGGTGGGCTTCGCGCACCACCGTGTACCACAGCAAAAAGCCCACGGCGGCGCTGACCACCAGCATCACAAAAGCGCCCATGCGGCGGGTCTGGTAGCGGTCCTCGTAGTACAGGTAGTAGGCGGCGGTGAGCCAGGAAAACAGCACGAACACCTCGTACAGGTTGCTCACGGGGATGTGACCGATGTCCGGGCCCAGCAGGTAGCTCTCGAACCAGCGCACCAGCGAGCCGACCAGCGCCAACGTCACCGCCACCCAGGCCAGGCGCGAGCCCAGGGCCTCGAAGGCGTCGGCGTTGCGGCGCGAAAAAATGCCGACCCAAAAGAAGGCGGTGCTCATGAAGAACAGCACGCTCATCCACAGGATGGCGGACTGGCTGGAGAGGAAGTACTTGAGCAGAAAGGCTTCATCGGCCCGGGCGACCTGCGGCACACCGTCCACCTGGTAGAGCCAGATGGCCAGCAAGGCCAGGCCGGCCGAGACCACGGTCAGCGCGCGCACCGGGCGCCAGAACCAGGCCAGGGCGATCAGGCTGGGCACCGTGCCGACCAGGATGGCCTGTTCGTAGCCGTCCATGAAATCGCCGTAGAGGAACAGGCCGTAGCCGCCGGCGGCCACCACCAGCGCGGCGTACAACCAGTCCCACAGGTTGCGGCGGGCGAAATAGCCGGGGCGCAGGCCAGCGCCGCCGGCGCTTCGTTTCAGGTCGACGGTGTGGGTCGCAGCGTTCATGGGGTCACCTCGGAAGAGTTCTGCAGCAAACGGGTTTTGAGGGTGTCGAATTCGCGGTCGTTGTCCATCAGCTTGCGGTTGGACGACAGGGCCATGCTGGCCCGGGCACCGTCGCCCTGCGGCGCCAGCCACACCCACAGCCGGCGCTCGCGCACGTAGAGCATGGCAAAAACACCGATGATGAGCAAGAGGCAGCCCAGGTAGACGATGTTCTTGCCCGGGGCACGCGCCACCTGGAAGACGCTGGCCTGCACCTGCTCGAAGTCGGTCAGCATGAAGGCCATGGGGGCGGGGTAGAAGAAGCCGTCGCTCAGGCTCAGCACCGCCTGGGTCATGAAGGCGGCGTTCTGCTCACTGCGGTCGGCGCGGGCCAGCCCGGCGCGCTCGCGGCTCATCTGGTACAGCTCGAACAGGGTGCCGTTGAGGATGCGCAGCAGCACCTCGGCGGCGCGTTCGCGTTCGGCCTCGGGCACGTTCATTTCCATGAAGGCCGACACCGCCTGCAGCCCCCCCAGCGGGCGCGTGCTGTCGTTGGGCTGGCGGCCCACGTCGGGGTCGGTGCCGGCAAACAGTTCAATGGCGCGCTGGGCCGAGACCGCCAAGGCCTGCACCACCTCGGACCGCTGGCCTTGGGCGGCCTGGTCGGCGTAACGGCGCACCGCCTCGCGGCGCCAGTCGGCGTTGGCCAGGGCGGTGCGCAGCCGCACGTAGCCGTCCATGCTGTCGTTTTCGTCGGCCGGCACGCGCAGGTAGCGCAGCGGCTCGGCCGGGGTTTCGCGCACACCCAGCACGAACACGCGGGCACCGTCCAGGTCGATCGGCAGCATGTAGTTGTGGTACTCGCGGGCCTGGCCGGCGGCGTCGCGCAGCTTGTAGCTCACGCTGGGGCCGACGTTGCGCAGCTCCTTCTCGGTCATGGTCTTGTGGGCCGAGCCCAGCCGCCCCTCGATGGCCTGGCGCAGGTCCACCTTGCGCACGTCGGCGCCGCTCTGCAAGGTGTCGGTGAAGTTTTCGACGTTGATCACCCGCAGGCCGGTGAACTCGAGCAGCAGGCGCTCGTCGCCATTGGTCAGCGCGGTGCTTTCGCCGACCCGGCCCTGCACCTCGAACGCCGCGGCGCTGGCGCCGCCCATGGGCAGGCCCCGCAGCTTGAGCAGCGAGCCGCCGTCGTCGAAACTGGACTGGTAGATCTGGATGCCCCGGTGGCTGACCGGGTGGTTGACCTCCACCCGGGCTTCTTGGGTCTCGCCAGTGTCGCGGTCGTGGATGACGATGTCGCTGGCGAACAGCTTGGGCATGCCGGTGGAGTAATACTCCACCACGAATTTTTTCAGCTCGACGTCGAACGGCAGGTCCTGCAGGATGACGCCCTGCGGCTGCGCCAGGATGGCGGTGCCGGCGCGGGTGCCTTCGGTCACCAGCAGGTTGCCGCGGAAGGTGGGGTTGCGCGCGCTCAGGCGGTGCTCCGCGGGCACGTCGGCGATCAGCCCGCCGCCGGTGAACGGCGTCTTGCCGTTGAACCACATCTGCGCGCGCACCACCAGGTCGCCGTCCAGCAGCCCGCCAATGCACACCAGCACGATGGCCACGTGCGCGGCGATGTAGCCCAGCTTGTTCGCGGCGCCGGCCTTGGCCGCCACCATCCAGCCCGGACCTTGGGGCGTGTCGCGCCGTTGCAGCCGCACCTTCCAGCCCGAGGCCAACAGCACCTGGCCCATGCGCTGGGCGGCGGCCTCGGTGTTTTCGTTCAGGCGGGCTTCGGCTTTGTGCGGGAAGGCCTTCAGGCTCTGTTCGCGGATGTTTTCCTTGTAGAGCTTGAGGTCGGTGAGGATTTTGGGCGTGTTGCGCAGAATGCACAGGCTGGTGCTGACCACCAGAAACGCCAGGATCAGCAGGAACCACCAGGCGCTGTACACCGAGTACAGGCTGAGCGCGCCAAACACCTCGGACCAGAACGGCCCGAACTGGTTGACGTAGTTGTTCAGCGGCTCGTGCTGCTTGAGCACGGTGCCCACCACCGAGGCGATGCAGATCACCGTCAGCAGCGAGATGGCAAAGCGCATGGACGACAGCAGCTCCACCGCTGCACTCAACCGTTGCGAGCCGCTTTTGAGTTCGATACCTGCGGTGGATGCGCTCATGTCAAGAAAGAAAGGGGCATGAAAAAAGGCAGGCCTGAAGAGGACCTGCCCTGACTGTGAGTCGTTCGCTGGCAATCGGTTCAATACGCAGGACCCAGTATATTGTCCCGTCGAATATTAACGCTCGCTTATGCTTGCACCGAAACCCGACTGCGGCTGGGGACTCTGGCACGCGGCCGGCCCCCCCGGCCGGGTCAACGCAGGCCGGCGATGTAGTCGGCCACCGCGGCGATTTCCTTGTCGCTCATGTAGGCGGCGATCTGGGTCATCTGCACGCTGTTCTTGCGCTCGCCGGAGCGGAAGGCCTTCATCTGGGCGGTGGTGTAGTCGGCGTGCTGACCGGACAGGCGCGGGTACTGGGCCGGGATGCCGGCGCCGTTGGGCGCGTGGCAACCGGCGCAGGCAGCCACCTTGCGGTCGGCAATGCCACCGCGGTAGATGCGCTCGCCCAGACCCACCAGTTCCTTGTCGCGGGCAAAGCCCGGCTTGGCCGGCTGGCTGGCCACCCAGTAGGCGATGTTGCGCATGTCGTCGTCCGACAGGGCGCCGGCAAAGCCGCTCATGATGGCGTTGGCGCGCTTGCCCGACTTGTATTCCTGCAGCTGTTTGACCAGGTATTCCGGGTGCTGCTGGGCCAGCTTGGGGTTGGCGGCGACGGTGGAGTTGCCGTCGGCGGCGTGGCAGGCCACACAGACCTGGCCGTAGAGTTCGGCGCCCTTTTTCAGGTCGACCTTGGCGGCCTGCGCGTGCACAGACAGGGACAGCGTGGCCAGTGCGGCGGCACCGATGAGGGAGGCGATGAATTTCATGTCGTGGGCAGTGGGCGTGGATTGCTACGAACTCGCCCCCGACGACCACAAGGTCCGGCAGGCGCAAAACACAGAGATTTTACAATGTCCAATGACCACGGATTTGCCCATGCCCCCCAACACCCCTCCCGCCGGCCCCGCCACCGACGCCAAAGCCGCCAACGGCTGGCTGCACACGGCCCGTTTCCTGACCGAAGCGCCGCAGTTGCACCACCTGCCCGCGCTCGACGTGCCGGAGGTGGCCTTCGTTGGGCGTTCCAACGCGGGCAAGTCCACCTGCATCAACACGCTGACGCAGCAAAAGCGGCTGGCGTTTGCCTCCAAAACGCCGGGGCGCACGCAAAGCATCAACCTGTTCGCCCTGGGCAAGCAAGGCGCCACCGACGCGGTGCTGGCCGACCTGCCCGGTTACGGCTACGCGGCGGTGCCACAGGAGGCCAAGCGCCGCTGGCAGCAGGTCATGGCCAACTACCTGGTCAGCCGCCCCAACCTGGCCGGCGTGGTGCTGCTGTGCGACCCGCGCCTGGGGCTGACCGAGCTGGACGAGGCGCTGCTCGAGATCATCCGCCCGCGGGTGGAACAGGGCCTGCGCTTTCTGGTGCTGCTCACCAAGGCCGACAAGCTCACCCGCGCCGAGGCGAACAAGGCGCTGTCGATTGCGCGACTGCAGGCCGGCGGCGGCGAGGCGAAACTGTTTTCGGCCCTGAAAAAACAAGGCCTGGACGACGTGGCGCTGACGCTGTGGGATTGGACCCACCCGACCGCCGGCGCGGCGCCCGACACCCCCATCACCCCACCGCCACCCGACGCCACCCCATGATCCAGACCCGCACCGCCCACCTGCCGCACGGCATCCACCTGGAATGCCACGTGGCCGGGGCGGCGGGGCGGCCGGTGCTGGTGTTTGTGCACGGTTTTCCCGAGGCCGCGTTCGTCTGGGACGACCTGCTGCGCCACTTTGCCCAGCCCGAGCATGGTGGTTACCGCTGCGTGGCGCCCAACCTGCGCGGCTACGCCGGCTCCAGCGCGCCCGCCGAGGTGTCGGCCTACCGCGCCAAACACCTGGTGCAAGACCTGAAAGCGCTGATCGACCAGGTCACCGCCGACAGCCCGACCCCGGGCCAGGCCGCGGCGGTGGTGGCGCACGACTGGGGCGGCGCCGTGACCTGGGGCCTGGCGGCGCAGCACCCCGAGGCGATGCGCCAGCTGGCCATCCTGAACGCCCCGCACGCAGGCCTTTTCGCACGGGAATTGCAAAACAACCCCCTGCAACAAGCGGCCAGCGCCTACATGAATTTTTTGGTGCGACCCGACGCCGAGGCCCTGCTGGCCGAGAACGACTTCGCCCGGCTCTGGCCCTTTTTCACCCAAATGGGCGACGGCGCCCCCTGGCTGACCGAGGCGCTGCGCGAGCGCTACCGCGCTGTCTGGCGCCAGGGCCTGACCGGGCCGTTGAACTACTACCGCGCCTCGCCGCTGCGCCCGGCCACGGCGCACGACGCGGGCGCCAGCGGCGTGCAGCTGCCACCCGCGTTGCTGCGGGTGTCGGTGCCCACCCTGGTGCTGTGGGGCCTGGGCGACCACGCCTTGTTGCCCAGCCTGCTGGACGGGCTGGAGGCCCACGTGCCGCGCTTGCGCGTGGAGCGGCTGCCGGACGCCTCGCACTGGCTGGTGCACGAGCAGCCGGCGCGGGTGCAGGCGCTGCTGGGCGACTTTCTGGCCGGCTGACCCGCTTCACAGCCCTTTGCGCGGCACCTTGTAGCGGGCGTAACCCCAGAGGTACTGGTCGGGCTGGCGCAACACCATGCGCTCCATGGCCCGGTTGATCTGGGTGGCGGCCTGCACCATGTCGTCGGCCAGGGGCTCGGCCACCACCTCGTCCCAGGGTTGCACGTGCACCACGTAGCCGCGGCCCCAGGGCTTGCGTTCACCCCAGATGAACAACACCTGCGTGCCCGGGGTGCGCGCGAAGCGCACCGACAGCGTCATGGTGTAGGCCGGCTCGCCAAAAAATGGCGCCCACACGCCCAGGCCCTCGGGCGGCACCTGGTCGGGCAACAGGCCCACGGTCTGGCCCTGCTTGAGCGCCTGGATCAGCTGGCGCACCCCGGCCAGCGTGGTGGGCGCGGTGGCCAGGCCCGGGCGCTCGCGGGCGGTGCGCAGCACCTCGGCGGCCCAGGCCTTGCGCGGCGGGCGGAACAGCACCGTGATCGGCTGGGCCGCGGTGCCGGGCGTGGGCTCCAGCGCCTGGCCAAAGCGTTGGGCGTAGGCCTGGGCGGTGATCTCGAAACAGCCCAGGTGCGGCGTGAGGAACAGTATGCCCTGACCGTGGCGCAGGGCGGCTTCCACGTGGGCGGCACCCTCCCACCCGGTGGGCACGGGGGCGCCAAACCACAGGCGCGGCAGTTCGGCCACCTGCTTGCCCGCCTCGCCCACCGACGCCCAGCGCACCCGGCCCCGCACCCCCGCCAGAGCGGTGTGGTGGAACCAGCGGCGGCGGTAATCGGGCGCCAGCAGCCAGGCCAGCCAGCCCAAGCCCCAGCCCACGGCGTGCAGCAGTGGCAGCGGCCAGCGGGCCAAAAATCGGAACACAGACAGCATGGTCACACGTCAGGGCATGGGCCGGTGCCTGCACCGCCCAGCGGGTTGGAATTACAATGC
>NZ_JAAQQT010000660.1:0-40796 GCF_011742065.1 Aquabacterium sp. A08 | reverse complement strand
GCCGTCCAGGTTGACGCGGGCGGTGATGCGGGTTTCGAGGGTGTTGCGGGTGACGTCGGCTTGCCGCATGAGGGCCAGGGCTTCCAAGAGCGATTCCAAGGGTTGTTCGAGGGGGCATGATACCATCCACCTCCAAGGCAAACACTGCCCTTTACCCCTATACCCCATGAGCCGATTCTGGAGTGCCGTCGTCCACGGCCTGACCCCTTACGTGCCGGGCGAACAGCCCAAACTCGACAACCTGGTCAAGCTCAACACCAACGAGCACCCCTACGGTCCCTCGCCCAAGGCGTTGGAAGCGATCCGCCACGCCACCTCGGACGCGCTACGCTTATACCCGGACCCGAACGCCGACGCACTGAAAACCGCGCTGGCCCAGCGCCACGGCGTCAAGCCCAACCAGGTGTTCGTGGGCAACGGCTCCGACGAGGTGCTGGCCCACGCCTTTCAGGCTTTGCTGAAACACGACGGCGAACTCTGGTTCCCGGACGTGACCTACTCCTTCTACCCCGTGTACTGCGGCCTGTACGGCGTTGCGCACCGTGTGGTGCCGCTGGCCGACGACTACACCCTGCGGGTGGAAGACTACCTGCCACGCGACGGGCAGCGGGCCGGCGCCATCATCTTCCCCAACCCGAACGCCCCCACCGGCCGACTGCTGCCGCTGCAGGCGGTGGAACGCATCGTCGCTGGCAACCCCGACGCGGTGGTGCTGGTGGACGAAGCCTATGTGGACTTTGGCGGCGACAGCGCCATCGCCCTGGTGGACCGCTACCCCAACCTGCTGGTGGTGCACACCTTCTCCAAGAGCCGGTCGCTGGCGGGCCTGCGGGTGGGTTTTGCCATTGGCCACCCCGATTTGATCGAAGGGCTGGAGCGGGTGAAGAACAGCTTCAACTCCTACCCACTGGACCGGCTGGCCATCGCTGGCGCGGTGGCGTCGGTGGAAGACGAGGCGTTTTTCCAACACAGCTGCCGCCAGGTGGTGGACACCCGCGAGCGGCTGGTGACGCAAATGACCGCGCTGGGCTTCGAGGTGCTGCCGTCGGCGGCCAACTTCATTTTCGCGCGCCACCCGGGCCACGACGGCGCGGCCCTGGCGGCGGCGCTGCGCCAGCGGGCCATCATCGTGCGGCACTTCAAACTGCCGCGCATCGACCAGTTCCTGCGCATCACCGTGGGCACCGACGCGCAGTGCGACGCGCTGGTGGCCGCCTTGCGCGAGGTACTGACCGCCGGCTGACCCCCCGACTGGCGCGACCCAGCCAGCGCCGTCAGCACCCACCCATGGCTGGGCAGGCGCGGGGCGCTCAAGGCGCGGGGCGGGCAAGTTGCGCCTGCAGGTCGGCCAGCAGCTTGCGGTCGCTGGGACCGGTGGTGCTGGCGTAGGCCGACACGACCTGGCCGTCACGGCCGATCAGGTATTTGTAGAAGTTCCACTTGGGCGACACGCCGGTCTGCTGCGCCAGCTGTTTGTAGAAGGGCGAGGCACCCGAGCCGCGCACCGAGCTTTTGGCGAACATCGGGAATTTGACGCCAAAGGTGTTCTCGCAGAACTCCGCGATTTCGTCGTTGCTTTTCTTTTCCTGGAAAAAGTCGCCCGACGGGAAACCCAGCACCACCAAGCCCTTGTCCTGGTAGCGGGCGTACAGGTCTTCCAGCCCCTGGTACTGGTTGGTGAAGCCGCAGTAGCTGGCGGTGTTCACCACCAGCAGCACCTTGCCACGGTACTGGCACAGCGACTGCGGTTTTTCGTCCTGCAGGCGCGGGAAGGTGTGGTTGAGCAGCGCGGGGCAGGCACCGCTGGCCACGGGCGCCGAGGGCGTGGCCAGCGGGCTGGCGGCCAGCGCGGTCGGGGCCGAAGACAAGGTGAGCAGGCCCAGCAAACCGGCCGGCAGCGCAGCCAACAGGCGGGGCAGCGTGGCCAGGCGGTGGAGGCAACCCAAGGGACGGTGTGGCATGACAAATTCCTGCGTTCAACGCAGGCGCAACTCCGCCGCACGGGCGTGCGCCTGCAACCCCTCGCCGTGGGCGAGGACCGAGGCTATCTGACCCAGTTTTTGCGCGCCAGTTTCACTGACTTCGATCAGGCTGCTGCGTTTTTGGAAGTCGTACACCCCCAGCGGGCTGGAAAAGCGCGCGGTGCCGCTGGTGGGCAGCACATGGTTGGGGCCCGCGCAGTAGTCGCCCAGGCTTTCGCTGGTGTAGGCGCCCAGGAAGATGGCGCCGGCGTGCTTGAGCAGCGGCTCCCAGCGGTGCGGTTCGTGGCTGGAGACTTCCAGGTGCTCGGGCGCGATGCGGTTGCTGATGGCGCAGGCCTCGTCCATGCTGCGGGTGAGGATGAGCGCACCCCGGCCGTTCAGGCTCTTGGCAATGATCTCGGCGCGCGGCAGGGTCGGCAGCAAGCGGTCGATGGCGGTCTGCACCGCGTCGAGGTAGACGGCGTCCGGGCACAACAGGATGGACTGAGCCAACTCGTCGTGCTCGGCCTGGGAAAACAGGTCCATCGCCACCCAGTCGGCGGGGGTGCTGCCGTCGGCCAGCACCAGAATTTCGCTGGGGCCGGCGATCATGTCGATGCCCACGGTGCCGAACACGTGCTTCTTGGCACTGGCCACGTAGGCATTGCCGGGGCCGGTGATCTTGTCCACCTTGGGCACGGTCTGGGTGCCGTAGGCCAGCGCGGCCACGGCCTGCGCCCCGCCCAGGGTGAAGGCGCGGCTGACGCCCGCGACGTAAGCGGCGGCGAGCACCAGCGGGTTTTTCTCGCCACGCGGGGTGGGCACCACCATGACGATGTCTTCGACCCCCGCCACGTGGGCCGGGATGGCGTTCATCAGCACCGACGACGGGTAGGCCGCCTTGCCACCGGGCACGTAAATGCCCACGCGGTCCAGCGGCGTGACCTTCTGGCCCAGCAGGGTGCCGTCTTCGTCGCGGTAGGTCCAGCTTTCGCCGCTGGCCTTCTTCTGCGCCTCGTGGTAGCGGCGCACCCGGTCGGCCGCCTTTTGCAGCGCGTCGCGCTGGGCGGCGGGCAGGCCGTCGAACGCAGTCTTCAGCTCGGCCTGGGTCAGTTCGAGTTCGGCCATGGCGGCGGCGCTCAGGCCGTCGAAACGCTGGGTGTACTCCAGCACGGCGGCATCGCCGCGCGCTTTCACGTCGGCCAGGATGTCGGCCACCCGCCGCTCGATGGCGGCGTCGGTGTCGGCCGACCAGTGCAGGCGCTGCTGGAAGCGGGCCTCGAAATCGGCGTCGGCGGTGTTCAGGCGCAGCGGCTTGGCTTTGAGGGCGGTATCGGTCATGCGGCCACCCCCTGCGGCTGGCTGGCGCGCGCGAACGCGTCCAGAATGGGGCGCAGCGCCTCGCGCTTGACTTTGAGCGCGCCCTGGTTCACCACCAGGCGCGAGGAAATGTCCATGATGCGCTCCACCTCGACCAGGTGGTTGGCCTTGAGGGTGTTACCGGTGGACACCAGGTCCACGATGGCGTCGGCCAGGCCGGTCAGCGGCGCCAGCTCCATGCTGCCGTAGAGCTTGATCAGGTCCACGTGCACGCCCTTGCTGGCAAAGAAGTCGCGCGCAATCGCCACGTACTTGGTGGCCACCTTCAGGCGGGCGCCCTGGCGCACGGCGCGTGCGTAGTCGAAGTCGGCACGCACGGCCACGCTCATGCGGCACCTGGCAATGCCGAGGTCCAGCGGCTGGTACAGGCCCACGTTGCCGGCACCGCCCCACTCGGCCTCGTGCTCCAGCAGGGTGTCCTTGCCGCACACGCCCAGGTCGGCGCCGCCGTACTGCACGTAGGTGGGCACGTCGGAGGCGCGCACCAGCACCACCCGCACATCGGGCCGGTTGGTGGGCAGGATCAGCTTGCGCGACTTTTCCGGGTCTTCCAGCACCTCGATGCCGGCGGCGGCCAGCAGCGGCAGGGTTTCTTCGAAGATGCGGCCCTTGGACAGGGCCAGGGTCAACTGGCGGGCGCTCATGAGAGCCTTTCGATGTCCGCGCCCAGGGCGCGCAGTTTCACTTCCATCTGGTCGTAGCCGCGGTCCAGGTGGTAGATGCGGTCCACCACGGTTTCGCCGTCGGCCACCAGCCCGGCGATCACCAGGCTGGCCGAGGCGCGCAGGTCGGTCGCCATGACGGTGGCGCCGGACAGGCGCTCCACGCCTTCGACCAGGGCGACGCGGCCGTCGATGTGGATCTTGGCGCCCAGGCGCTGCAGCTCCTGCACGTGCATGAAGCGGTTTTCAAAAATCGTTTCGGTCACGCTGCTGGCACCCGGCGCCACGCAGTTGAGCGCCATGAACTGGGCCTGCATGTCGGTCGGGAAACCGGGGTATTCGGTGGTGCGGAAGGTCTGGGCCTTGAGCGCCGCCGCGCCAGGCGAGGCCACCCTCAGGCCACCGGGCACCTCGTCCACCGTCACGCCGGCATCGCGCAGTTTGTCGATCACCGCGTCCAGGTGGTCGCCGCGGGCGTGGCGCAACAGCGCCTCGCCGCCGGTGGCCGCCACCGCGCACAAAAAGGTGCCGGCCTCGATGCGGTCGGCCACCACGGCGTGGTCGCAGCCGTCCAGGCGCTCCACGCCCTGGATGCGGATGCGGCTGGTGCCGTGGCCTTCGATCTTGGCGCCCATCTTGATCAGCATCTCGGCCAGGTCCGTCACCTCGGGCTCCTGGGCGGCGTTTTCCAACACGGTTTCGCCGTCGGCCAGGGCCGCGGCCATCAGGAAGTTCTCGGTGCCGGTGACGGTGACCATGTCGGTGGTGATGCGCGCGCCCTTCAGGCGGGTCTGGCCCGCGGGCAGCTGCGCCACCATGTAACCGTGTTCCACAACGATCTCGGCGCCCATGGCCTGCAGGCCCTTGATGTGCTGATCCACCGGGCGCGAACCGATCGCGCAACCGCCGGGCAGCGACACCTTGGCGCGGCCAAAGCGCGCCAGCAGCGGCCCCAGCACCAGCACCGAAGCGCGCATGGTCTTGACCAGCTCGTAGGGCGCCTCGGGCAGCAGGTCGCCGGCGGCGTGCAGGGTCAGGCCGCCGCGCTCGCCGTGGGCCTGGGTCTGCACGCCCATGTTTTCCAGCAGCTTGCGCATGGTGGCCACGTCGCGCAGGCGCGGCACGTTGCGCAGCATCACCGGCTGGTCGGTCAGCAGCGCGGCGCAAAGCTCGGGCAGGGCGGCGTTCTTGGCGCCCGAAACGGTCACTTCACCGTGCAGGCGGCGGCCGCCGCGGATGCGCAATTGGTCCATGGGCGAGGCTCAGCGTTGGGCGGCCCATTCGGCCGGGGTGTGGGTTTTCATCGACAGGGCGTGCACCTCGTCGGTCTGGATGCGGGCGCCCAGCGTGGCGTACACCAGCTGGTGGCGCTGGATCAGGCGCTTGCCCTCGAAGGCCGGCGACACGATGACCGCGGCCCAGTGGCGGCCGTCGCCCGTGACCTCCAGGTGGTCGCAGGCCAGGCCGCTGGCGATGAGGGAGTGCAATTCGTCGGAGGTCATGTCAGTGCCGGATCTTGTAGCCGGTTTTCAGCAAATGGAGGGCCAGGCCCGCCACCCCGGCGAAGGCCGCGCCGACCACCGCCAGGCTGACCCAGGGCGAGACGTCGCCCTGGCCAAAGAAGCCGTAGCGGAAACCGTCGATCATGTAGAAGAACGGGTTGAGGTGGCTGACCTGCTGCCAAAAGGATGGCAGGGAGTGGATGGAGTAGAACACGCCGCTGAGGAAGGTCATGGGCATGATGATGAAGTTCTGGAACGCGGCCATCTGGTCGAATTTTTCGGCCCACAGCCCGGCGATCACACCCAGCGACCCCAGCAGCCCGGCACCCAGGAAGGCGAACACCGCGATCCACCCCGGCGCGACAAAGGTGAGGTCGGTGAACCAGACGGTGGCCAGCAGCACGCCCAGCCCCACCACCAGCCCGCGCACGATGGACGAGCCGACGTAGGCCACGAACCAGGCGCGGTGCGACAGCGGCGTGAGCAGCACGAACACCAGGTTGCCCATGACCTTGCTCTGGATCAGGCTGGACGAGCTGTTGGCAAAGGCATTTTGCAGCACGCTCATCATCACCAGCCCGGGGAGCAGGAAGGCGGTGTAGCTGACCGTGTCGTACACCTTGACGTGTTCCTCCAGCACGTGGCCGAAGATGAGCAGGTAAAGGATGGCCGTCATCACGGGCGCGGCCACGGTCTGGAAGCCGACCTTCCAGAAGCGCAGGATTTCCTTGAGGAACAGGGTCTGCCAACCGGTCATGGTGTGGTTCATGCCGCCACCTCCGCCGCCGGTTTGTGGCCGGTGAGGTCGAGGAACACGTCCTCCAGGTCGGCCTTGGTGATTTCGATGTCCTCCACCGCCACGCCGGCCTCGCGCACCCGCGCCAGGAGGCGCTCGACCGCCAGCGCGTCGGGCGCCGGCAGTTGCACAAAGCGGCCGGTGACCCGCGCCTGGGCCGCCAGGTCGGCCGGCAGGGCGTGGTCGGTCTTGAAGCGCAGCACGTTGGCCGAGGCTTGCTTGAGCAGATCGGAGGTTTTTTCCAGCGCCACCAGTTCGCCCTGTTTCAGCATGGCGATGCGGCCGCACAGGGCCTCGGCTTCTTCGAGGTAGTGGGTGGTCAGCAACACGGTGCTGCCCTGCTTGTTCAGGCGCGAGACGAACTGCCACAGCGTCTGGCGCAGTTCCACGTCCACGCCGGCGGTGGGTTCGTCCAGCACGATGACCGGCGGCTTGTGCACCAGCGCCTGCGCCACCAGCACCCGGCGCTTCATGCCGCCCGACAGTTGTCGCATGTTGGCGCCGGCCTTGTCGGCCAGGCCCAGGCCGTCCAGCAGTTCGTCGATCCAGCCGGCGTTGTCGCGGATGCCGAAGTAGCCCGACTGGAAGCGCAGCGCCTCGCGCACGCTGAAGAAGGGGTCAAACACCAGCTCCTGCGGCACCACGCCCAGGCGGCGGCGCGCCTGGGCGTAGTCGGTCTGCACGTCGGCGCCGTGCACCGCGACGTGACCACCGCTGGCCCGGGTGAGGCCCGCCAGGATGCTGATGAGGGTGGTTTTGCCTGCCCCGTTGGGCCCGAGCAGGCCAAAGAACTCGCCGGGTTCGATGTCAAAGCTCACCCCCTTGAGGGCTTGCAGCTCGCCTCGGGGGGTGGTGTAGCTTTTGGAAACGCGTTGGAAGGAAACGGCGGACATGGGCCCAGCATTTTACGCGGGCAGCAATGCACTCACGCCGTACAGGGCCGCGAGGTCGCGCAAACGGGCCGGCAGGCCCTGCACCTGCCAGCGGGCCCCGAGCGCCAGCACGCGGCGGCGCACGCCCAGCAGCACCGCCAGGGCCGACGAGTCGAACTCGTTCAGGGCTTGCGCGTCCAGCACCACCACGGCCCCGGCCTGGGGCGGCTCGGCCCGCAGGGCCGCCAGGCAACGGTCCAGGTAGGCACCGGCTTCGGCCTGGGTCAGTCGGGCGGGGGCAGCGGGCAGGCGCATGGCGGGGCCGGCTCAGGACTTGGCCGCGTTGCTGCGGTTGCGCTCGGCCAGCGCGGCGATCAGACCGTCCAGGCCCCGCGCCTGGATTTCCTGGGCGAACTGGCCGCGGTAGGTGTCCACCAGCCAGACGCCCAGCACGTTGATGTCGTAGACCTTCCAGCCGCTGGCGGTTTTTTCCAGGCGGTAGTCGAGCTGGATCGGGTCGCCGCGGCCGCGCACCTCGGAGCGCACCACCACCTCGGTGTCGGTGGGCGCGGCACGCATGGGGCGCAGCACCAGGGTCTGGTCCTTGACCTGGCCCAGTGCGCCGGAATAGGTGCGCACCAGCAGGGTCTTGAACTCGGCCTGCAGGCGCTGGCGCTGCTCGGGTGTGGCCTGGCGCCAGGACCGGCCCACGGCCGAGGCGGTCATGCGGGTGAAGCTCAGGTGCGGCATGAGCTTGGTGTCCACCAGCTGGGCCACCTTGTTCATGTCGCCGGCCTGGATGGCCGGGTCGCTCTTGACCAGGGCAAACACCTCACCGGCGACGCGCTGGATCAGGGCGTCCGGGGCTTCCACCGCGGTGGCGTGGGCGGCCAGCGGCCAGGCCAGGGCGGCACACAGGCCGGCGCTCAAGGCGAGCCAGCCGCGGCGGTCGGTGGTCAGGGGCGTGACAGAGGGGTTCATGGGGCGTTCCTTGTGGGCCGTGGCGCCGGGGTGGTCGCGCGGGCCCTGGTGGGGTACCGGCTGCGGCGCACAGGTTCCCGTGCGTTACACCCGGTCACCGGGGTTTCAATCGTCGTAACGTTCTTCGGGGGCGGCGCCGTTGCCGCTGATCTGCGAGGCGCGCCGCTGCAGGTAGGCATCGCGGGTGAAGCTGTACTTGTCCAGGGCCACCTCGTCCAGCAGTTCGCCGGCGCGCAGCAGGCTGGCGCGGGTGTCCACCACGCGCAGGCCGATGGCGCTGTTGCGGGTGGGCACGTGGTCCACGCCCTGGGTCAGCAGGTCGCCCCGCTGGTCCACCACCAGGCCGGCGGCGTCGCGCACACTGGACGGCCCGAACACCGGCAGCACCAGGTAGGGGCCGGAAGGCACGCCCCAGCGCCCCATGGTGTGGCCAAAGTCCAGCGTGGTACGGGGGATGCCCATCTCGCTCGCCACGTCCAGCACACCGCCCAGACCAAACACGGTGTTGACGTTGAAGCGCATGAAGTTCTCGGCCGCCTCGGCCGGGCGCGCCTGCAACAGCGCGTTGACGAAGGACCAGACGTCGCGCAGGTTGTTGAAGAAGTTGTGCACGCCGGTGCGCACCGGGCTGGGCGTCACGTCCTGGTAGGCGGTGGCCACGGGCTTGAGCACCGCGTCGTCCAGGCCGTCGTTGAAGCGGGTGACGCCGCGGTTGAAGGGCTCCAGCGGGTCTTGCGGGTGGGCGTTCGGCCCGGTCGCGCAACCGGCGAGCAGGCCGACGCTCAGGCCCAGGGCCAGCAGCATCGAACGGGTCGCGTGGTGCTTCTTCATGAAAAACTCCCTCGGTGGTTGGTGTGTGGGTATTGTCGCCGTTCAGCGCTCGGCGGGCGCGGCGGCACCGGCCTCCTCGGCCTTGTTGAACAGGAACTGGCCGATCAGGTTTTCCAGCACCACGGCCGACTGGGTCTGGGTGATCACGTCACCCGCCGCCCAGTTGCCGTCGGCGCCACCGGCCTCGATGCCCACGTACTGCTCGCCCAGCAGGCCGCTGGTGAGGATTTTCAGCGAGCTGTCCTGGGGGAAAGCGTAGCGCGACTCCAGCGCCATGACCACGTCGGCCTGAAAGGTCTGGTCGTTGAAGGCGATGGACTCGACCCGGCCCACCACCACGCCGGCGCTGCGCACCGCCGACTTGGGCTTGAGCCCGCCGATGTTGTCAAAACGCGCGGTGACGCGGTAGGTGGACTCGAAGCTCAGGTTGAGCAGGTTGGCCGCCTGCAGCGACAGGAACAACAGGGCCAACGCCCCCAGCAGCACAAACAAACCCACCCACAGGTCTTTGGCAGAGCGTTGCATGCACACCCTCCTCGGTTCAAATACCAAACATCAGCGCGGTCAGGACGAAGTCCAGGCCCAGCACCGTCAAAGAAGCCATCACCACCGTTCGGGTGGTGGCGCGCGAGACACCCTCGGGCGTGGCCTGGGCCACGTAGCCCTGCAACAAGGCGATGAAGGTGACGGCCACGCCGAACACCAGGCTTTTCACCACGCTGTTGCCGACGTCGCTCCACACGTCCACGCCGGCCTGCATCTGGCTCCAGAAGGAGCCGCTGTCCACGCCCAGCATGGGCACGCTCACCAGCCAGCCACCGACGATGCCCACGGCACTGAACACCGCGGTCAGCACCGGCAGCACCACCAGACCGGCCCAGAAGCGCGGCGCCAGGATGCGCGAAACCGGATCGACCGCCATCATCTCCATCGCGCTGATCTGCTCGCCGGCTTTCATGAGGCCGATTTCGGCGGTGAGCGAGGTGCCGGCCCGCCCGGCGAAGAGCAGCGCGGCGATCACCGGGCCCAGTTCGCGCACCAGGCTCAGCGCCACCAGCAGGCCCAGCGCCTCGGTGGAGCCGAAACGCTGCAAGGTGTAGTAGCCCTGCAAGGCCAGCACAAAGCCCACGAACAAACCAGACACGCCGATGATGGCCAGCGAGTAGTTGCCCAGGAAATGGATCTGCTCGCGCACCAGGCCAAAGCGCCGCAGCGCGGTGCCGGCGCAGGCCAGCAGCCGCCCAAACAGCCGGGTGGCGTAGCCGATGTCGGCCAGCTTGAGCCGCACCGCGTAACCGATGGCCGAGAGGCCGGAGCGGCTCATGCGCGCCTCCCGGGGCCGTAGTCGTCGCCCGCGGGGGGGGCCGGGTAGTGGAAATGCACCGGCCCCTCCGGTTCGGCGTGCACAAACTGGTGCACCAGCGGGTCGGTGCTGTGCCGCACCTCGTCGGGCGTGCCCTGCGCGGCGACGCGGCCGTTGGCCAGCACCACCACGTGGTCGGCGATGGCAAAGGTTTCGTCCAGGTCGTGCGACACCAGGATGCTGGTCAGCCCCATGGCGTCGTTGAGCTGGCGGATCAGCCGCGCTGCCGTGCCCAGCGAGATCGGGTCCAGCCCGGCGAAGGGCTCATCGTACATCACCAGCTCCGGGTCCAGCGCGATGGCACGCGCCAGCGCCACGCGCCGGCTCATGCCGCCCGAGATTTCCGAGGGCATCAGGTCCCGCGCCCCGCGCAGACCGACCGCGTCGAGCTTCATCAGCACCACGTCGCGGACCAGTTCTTCGGGCAGGCGGGTGTGTTCGCGCAGCGGAAAGGCCACGTTGTCGAAGACGCTGAGGTCGGTGAACAGGGCGCCGAACTGGAACAGCATGCCCATGCGGCGGCGCATCCGGTACAGGCCCGCCGCGTCCATGGCCATCACGTCCGCGCCGTCAAAGTGCAAACGGCCGGCCTGGGCCCGGTACTGGCCCCCGATCAGGCGCAGCACCGTGGTCTTGCCCCCGCCCGAGGCGCCCATCAGCGCGGTGACCTTGCCGCGCGGGATGTCCAGGCTCAGCCCGTCCAGGATCAAGCGATCTCCGTACCCGAAGGTGAGATCGCGCAGCTGGACCAGGGCGGGGGAGGACATGCAAAGAAGGGCTTGAAACAGAAAAGCCGGCGAACCGGCTTGTCGGATGATACGGGATAACCCGCAACGGCGTGCGCCGCACGCCGTTGGCCGCTCAGCGCGGCAGGTCGGAGTAGCCCATCAGGAACTCGTCCACCGCGCGCGCCGCCTGGCGGCCTTCGCGGATGGCCCACACCACCAGCGATTGGCCACGGCGCATGTCGCCGGCGGCGAACACCTTGGCCACGTTGGTGGCGTAGCCGCCGGTGAAGTCGGTGGTGGCCTTGGCGTTGCCGCGCGCGTCCTTGTCCACGCCAAAGGCGTCCAGCACGGTCGCCACCGGATTGGTGAAGCCCATGGCCAGCAGCACCAGGTCGGCCTTGTATTCCTTCTCGGTGCCGGGAATCTCGACCAGCTTGCCGTCCTTGAACTCCACGTTCACCGTGGTCAGGCTGGTGACCTTGCCCTTGGCGCCGTTGAACGACTTGGTGGAGATGGCGAACTCGCGGGTGCAGCCCTCTTCGTGGCTGGACGAGGTGCGCAGCTTGATCGGCCAGTAGGGCCAGGTCAGCTCTTTGTTTTCCTGCTCGGGCGGCATCGGCATCACCTCGAACTGGGTGACGCTGGCGGCGCCGTGGCGGTTGCTGGTGCCCACGCAGTCGGAGCCGGTGTCGCCACCGCCGATCACGACGACGTGCTTGCCGTCGGCACGCAGCTGCTTTTTCAGCTTGTCGCCGGCGTTGACCTTGTTCTGCTGCGGCAGGAACTCCATCGCGAAGTGCACGCCGTCCAGCTCGCGGCCGGGCACCGGCAGGTCGCGGCTCTGCTCGGAACCGCCGGTCAGCAGCACCGCGTCGAACTCGGCCTTCAGTTGCTCGGGCGACACGGTTTCCTTGGCGTCGTTGGTCACCTTGGCCGCCGGACCTTCGGTCGGCAAGGCGCCGACGATGACGCCGGTGCGGAAGGTCACGCCTTCGGCCTCCATCTGCTCAACGCGGCGGTCGATCAGCCACTTCTCCATCTTGAAGTCGGGGATGCCGTAACGCAGCAGGCCGCCGACGCGGTCGTTCTTCTCGAACACGGTCACGTCGTGACCGGCGCGCGCCAGTTGCTGGGCGGCCGCCAGGCCCGCCGGGCCGGCGCCGACCACCGCCACCTTCTTGCCGGTCTTGATCTTGGCCGGGCGCGGCTGGACCCAGCCCTCGGCCCAGGCCTTGTCGATGATGGCGTGCTCGATGGACTTGATGCCCACCGCGTCGCCGTTCACGTTCAGGGTGCAGGCGGCCTCGCAGGGTGCGGGGCAGATGCGGCCGGTGAACTCGGGGAAGTTGTTGGTGCTGTGCAGCACCGCGATCGCGTTCTCCCAGTCCTGGCGGTAGACCAGGTCGTTGAAGTCCGGGATGATGTTGTTGACCGGGCAGCCGCTGTTGCAGAACGGCGTGCCGCAGTCCATGCAGCGGGCGCCCTGCACCTTGGCCTGCTCATCGGTCAGGCCCACCACGAATTCCTTGTAGTGCTTCAGGCGCTCGGGCACGGGCTTGTAGCCCTCTTCCAGGCGCTCAAATTCCATGAAGCCGGTGATTTTTCCCATGATACGTATCCTCGGTTCGGTTCAGCGGGTTCAGGCGGCCACGGCGGCCTGGGGGGCAGCGGCCTTGGCGGCCAGTTCGGCCAGCGCGCGCTTGTATTCCGTCGGGAACACCTTGACGAACTTGCCACGGGTCTGCGCCCAGTTGTCCAGAATCTCGCGCGCCTTGGTGGAGCCGGTCCAGCGGTTGTGGTCTTCCAGCAGCTTGCGCAGCTGGGCCTCGTCGGTCTGGCCACGGTGCCAGGTGGCGCGGTCGGTGGTGGCTTCCTGCTCGGCGGCGGTCACCACTTTCTCCAGGGCCACCATGGCGGTGTTGCAGCGCTGGGCGAACAGGCCGTCCTCGTCGTACACGTAGGCCACGCCGCCGCTCATGCCAGCGGCGAAGTTGCGGCCGGTCAGGCCCAGCACGGCCACGGTGCCGCCGGTCATGTATTCGCAACCGTGGTCGCCGGTGCCTTCCACCACCGCGGTGGCGCCGGACAGACGGACCGCGAAACGCTCGCCGGCCACGCCCCGGAAGAAGGCCTCGCCGCGGGTGGCGCCGTACAGCACGGTGTTGCCCACGATGATGTTCTTGGCGGCGTCGCCGCGGAACTCGATGCTCGGGCGCACCACCACGCGGCCGCCGCTCAGGCCCTTGCCGGTGTAGTCGTTGGCGTCACCGATCAGGTACAGCGTGATGCCGTTGGTCAGGAACGCGCCGAAGGACTGGCCGCCCGTGCCTTCCAACTGGATGCGCAGCGTGTCGTCCGGCAGGCCCTCGGGGTGGAAACGCGTCACCTCGCCCGACAGCATGGCGCCGACGGTGCGGTTCACGTTGCGGGCCGTTTCCATGAAACTGACCTTCTCGCCCTTGTCGATGGCGGCGCGCGACTTCTCGATCAGCTTGACGTCCAACGCCTTGTCCAGACCGTGGTCCTGCACGTCCACGTGCTTGCGCGGCACGTCGGCCGGCACGGCCGGCTGGTAGAACAGGCGGCTGAAGTCCAGGCCCTTGGCCTTCCAGTGGGCGATGCCGGCGCGGGTGTCGAGCAGGTCGGCCCGGCCCACCAGCTCGTCGAAGCTGCGGATGCCCAGCTGGGCCATGATCTGGCGCACTTCCTCGGCGACGAAGAAGAAGTAGTTCACCACATGCTCGGGCTTGCCGGCGAACTTGGCGCGCAGCTCCGGGTCCTGGGTGGCCACGCCCACCGGGCAGGTGTTGAGGTGGCACTTGCGCATCATGATGCAGCCTTCGACCACCAGCGGCGCGGTGGCGAAGCCAAACTCGTCGGCGCCCAGCAATGCGCCGATGACGACGTCGCGGCCGGTCTTCATCTGGCCGTCGGCCTGCACTCGGATGCGGCCGCGCAGGCGGTTCAGCACCAGGGTCTGCTGGGTCTCGGCCAGGCCGATTTCCCAAGGCGAACCGCAATGCTTGATGGACGACCAGGGCGAGGCGCCCGTGCCACCGTCGTGACCGGCGATCACCAGGTGGTCGGCCTTGGCCTTGGCCACGCCGGCGGCGATGGTGCCCACGCCGATTTCCGACACCAGCTTGACCGAAATGTCGGCCCGGGTGTTGACGTTCTTCAGGTCGTGGATCAGTTGGGCCAGGTCCTCGATCGAATAGATGTCGTGGTGCGGCGGCGGGGAAATCAGGCCCACGCCCGGCACCGAGTAGCGCAGGAAACCGATGTACTCGGACACCTTGCCGCCCGGCAGCTGGCCGCCCTCGCCCGGCTTGGCGCCCTGGGCCATCTTGATCTGGATCTGGTCGGCGCTGACCAGGTACTCGGCGTTGACGCCGAAACGGCCCGACGCCACCTGCTTGATCTTGGAACGCAGGCTGTCACCGGCCAGCAGCGGGATGTCGCTTTCCACCTTGTCGCGGCCGATGATGGACGCGAGCGACTCGCCCTGCTGGATCGGGATGCCCTTGAGCTCGTTGCGGTAGCGCGCCGGGTCCTCGCCGCCTTCGCCGGTGTTGCTCTTGCCGCCAATGCGGTTCATCGCCACGGCCAGCGTCGCGTGCGCTTCGGTGGAGATGGAACCCAGCGACATGGCACCGGTGGCGAAACGCTTGACGATCTCCTTGGCGGGCTCGACCTCTTCCACCGAAATGGCCTTGGCCGGGTCCACCTTGAACTCGAACAGGCCGCGCAGCGTCATGTGGCGGCGGGTCTGGTCGTTGATGATCTGCGCGTACTCTTTGTAGGTGTTGAAGTTGTTGGCGCGGGTCGAGTGCTGCAGCTTGGCGATCGCGTCAGGCGTCCACATGTGCTCTTCGCCGCGGGTGCGCCAGGCGTATTCGCCGCCGGCGTCCAGCATCTGGGCCAGCACCGGGTCGTCGCCAAAGGCGGCCTTGTGCATGCGGATGGCTTCCTCGGCGATCTCGAACACGCCAATGCCTTCCACCCGGCTGGGGGTGCCGGTGAAGAACTTGGCCACGGTGTCGCTGCTCAGGCCAATGGCCTCGAACAGCTGCGCGCCGCAGTACGACATGTAGGTGCTCACGCCCATTTTGGACATGATCTTGGACAGGCCCTTGCCGATCGCCTTGACGTAGTTGTAGATCGCCTTGTCGGCCGACAGGTCACCCGGCAGGTCCTTGTGGATGGCCTTGAGCGTGTCCATGGCGAGCCACGGGTGCACGGCCTCGGCGCCGTAGCCGGCCAGCACGGCAAAGTGGTGCACTTCGCGGGCCGAGCCGGTTTCCACCACCAGGCCAGCAGTGGTGCGCAGGCCTTCACGCACCAGGAACTGGTGCAGCGCCGACAACGCCAGCAGAGCCGGAATCGCCACCCGCTCGGCGCTCACCGCGCGGTCGCTGACGATGAGGATGTTGCTGCCGCCCTTGATGGCGTCCACCGCTTCGGCGCACAGCGAGGCGAGCTGCGCCTCCACGCCTTCCTTGCCCCAGGACACGGGGTAGGTGATGTCCAGCGTGGTGCTCTTGAACTTGCCGTGCGTGTGCTTTTCGATCTCGCGCAGCTTGGCCATGTCGGCGTGGTTCAGCACCGGCTGGCTCACCTCCAGCCGCATCGGCGGGTTCACCTGGTTGATGTCCAGCAGGTTCGGCTTGGGGCCGATGAAGGACACCAGCGACATCACGATCGCTTCGCGGATCGGGTCGATCGGCGGGTTGGTCACCTGTGCGAACAACTGCTTGAAGTAGTTGTACAGCGGCTTGTTCTTGTCGGACAGCACGGCCAGCGGGCTGTCGTTGCCCATGGAACCGATGCCTTCCTCGCCGTTCTGGGCCATCGGCGCCATCAGGAACTTGATGTCCTCCTGCGTCATGCCAAACGCCTGTTGGCGGTCCAGCAGCGAGGCATCGACCTGCTCCATCGCTGCGTGCGAGGACTCTTCGGTCAGTACCTGCTGGCCTTCGGCCTCGCCGGCCACCGGCTGGGTCACGTCGTCCAGGCGGATGCGCAGGCCTTCGATCCACTGCTTGTACGGCTTGGTGTTGGCGATGTTGGCCTTCAGCTCCTCGTCGTCGATCATGCGACCCTGTTCCAGGTCGATCAGGAACATCTTGCCGGGCTGCAGGCGCCACTTGCGCACGATCTTGCTCTCGGGCACCGGCAGCACGCCGGACTCGGAGCCCATGATCACGAAATCGTCGTCGGTCACGCAGTAGCGCGACGGGCGCAGGCCGTTGCGGTCCAGCGTGGCGCCGATCTGGCGGCCGTCGGTGAACACGATGGACGCCGGGCCGTCCCACGGCTCCAGCATGGCGGCGTGGTACTCGTAGAACGCCTTGCGGCGCTCGTCCATCATGGTGTGCTGTTCCCACGGCTCGGGGATCATCATCATCACCGCCTGGCTGATGGGGTAACCCGCCATCGTCAGCAATTCCAGGCAGTTGTCGAAGGTGGCGGTGTCGGACTGGCCGGCAAAGCTGATGGGGTAGAGCTTTTGCAGGTCTTCGCCCAGCACGGGGGACGACATCACGCCCTCGCGCGCCTTCATCCAGTTGTAGTTGCCCTTGACGGTGTTGATCTCGCCGTTGTGGGCCACGTAGCGGTAGGGGTGGGCCAGCGGCCACTCGGGGAAGGTGTTGGTGGAGAAGCGCTGGTGCACCAGACCCAGGGCCGACACGCAACGCGCGTCCTTCAGGTCCAGGAAGTATTCGCCCACCTGGTTGGCCAGCAGCAGGCCTTTGTACACCACGGTGCGGCTGCTCATGCTGGGCACGTAATACTCTTTGCTGTGCGTCAGCTTCAGGCGCTGGATGTTGGCGCTGGCGGTCTTGCGGATCACGTACAGCTTGCGCTCCAGCGCGTCCTGCACGATCACGTCGGTGCCCCGGCCGATGAAGACCTGGCGGATGATGGGTTCGGTCTGGCGCACGGTGGGCGACATCGGCATGTCGGCGTTGACCGGCACGTCGCGCCAGCCCAGCAGCACCTGGCCTTCGGCCTTGATGGCGCGCTCCATCTCCTGCTCGCAGGCCAGGCGGCTGGCGTGCTCTTTGGGCAGGAACACCAGGCCCACGCCGTATTCACCGGCGGGTGGCAGGGCCACGCCCTGCTTGGCCATTTCCTCGCGGTACAGTTGGTCCGGGATCTGGATCAGAATGCCCGCGCCGTCGCCCATCAGGGCATCGGCGCCCACGGCGCCGCGGTGGTCGAGGTTTTCCAGGATCTTCAGACCCTGCTCCACGATGGCGTGGCTCTTCTGGCCCTTGATGTGGGCCACAAAACCGACGCCGCACGCGTCGTGTTCCTGGGCAGCGTCGTACAGACCGTGCTGTTGCAGCGCTGCGATTTCGTGGGACTGGGTCACGCCAAACTCCTGAGACTGATGACAAGTGTGCGAAGCATAGTGCAATGCAACAACAATGCCAAGCCTTTTAATTGGGGTCGGAGTAAAATTAAAATCCAAAAACTCTAATCACCAAACTAATTGGGGACAGATTAAATCGACTCGATGGACTTGCGCCTTCAACCCGAGGCCTAGCACGGGCACTCCGTCTACCCTCAGGACGGCGTGGGGCCAACCTGGGCCTTGGGCGGTCGCCCGGCCCGGGCTTTGCTGGGGCGGCGGCCCGTGCGCTCGTGCAAGGCCTGCAAGAACGGCTCGCTGCCCAAGGCCCAGCCCTTGAGGGTGGCTTCCGCCAGCCGCGCCTGGGTGGCGGCGTCCAGCCCCTGCTCCACCCGCGCCGCGTAGGCGGCTTCGCGCGCAAACGGGGTGTTGCCCAGCGCCCACACCAAGGGGTGCGGGGTCAGCCAGCGGTCCTGCCGCCGGCCCAGGTAATGGGCGTGGCTGGACCACGGGTACGCCGCCGGTGCATGCACCAGACCGGCGCGCACGGGCAGCAGGTCCAGATTCACCATGCTGGGGATCAGGTAAGAGGCAGCCTCCAGCAGGGTGGAGCGGTAGCGCCCCTCCCACAGGGTGCCGCTGCGGGCGTGGCGCTGGTTGAAGGCACGCACATAGCTGCGGCCCAGCGCCTGCATCAGCTTGCCCACCGCGTCGTCGGTCTGCGGCGTGAGCAACAGGTGCACCGCGTTGTCCAGCAGACAGTAGGCATGCACCTGCACCCGCTCGCGCGGGGCCAGCGTGGCCAACAGGTCCAGCAAGCGCTGCCGGTCAACCACGTCCACGAACACCGGCTGGCCGTTGTGGCCCCGCCAGACGACCTGGTGCAACACCTCGGCCAGGGACAAACGCGGCAGGCGGGCCATGGCGGGGTGAATCAGTGCCCGACGCGGTCCAGCCGCCGCTGCAGGGCCAGCGACAACACCCCACCGACCAGGCAGCAGGCCAGGTTGACCGTCCAGGTCAGGTGCCAGCCCCCGACGCGCGCGGCCAGCCAGGCCACCAGCGGCGGCCCCACGAACTGGCCCAGCGACGACAACTGCTGCACCCAACCCACGGTGGTGGACACCGCGTGGCCCCCGGGGGCCAGCCGCACCGCCAGGGTGAACAGGGTGCCCGGGATCAAGCCCCCCAGCGCCGAAAACACCAGCACCGCCAGGTAATTGACCACCGGTCCGCCCCAGCCGCTGAAGGTCCAGTAGGCTCCCAGCGCCATGCTGCCGTAGCCCCAGCCCAGCAGCGTCAGCGGCCGCACGCCGTGGGCCAGCCAGCGCCCGGCGGCGATGTTGCCGATGAGGTTGACGCCTGCCGCCAACGCACTGAGCGCCCCCACGGCCGCCAGCGACCAGCCCGCCGCGGTGTAGATGGTGGGCAAAAACCCCACCACCGCCAGCCACTGCCCCGAATACATCAGAAACGCCAAGGCCACCAGCCACGGGCCGCCCGAAGACAGGGTGCCGGCCAGCCGGGGCCACAGACCCAAGCCACCGCCCGGGGCCGCTGGCGCGTCGGGCGGCACCCAGCGCCACACCAGCCCGGCACACACCCAGGTGGCCAGGGCCAGGGTGGCCCAACCGGCGCGCCAGCCCAGACCGGCGTACACCAGCGGCCCCACCAGCAGGGTGGTCGCGGCACCGATCGGCATGTACGCCCCCCAAAACCCCAAGGCCTTGTTCAGCACCGCGGGGGCCTGCAGCTGGCGCCGCAGCAGGCCCGGCGCGGGCAGCACGGCCAGCAAAAAACCCAGGCCCTCCAGGGCCCGGGTGGCCAGCAACACCGCCGGGCTGGGCGCCGCAGCCCCCAGTGCACTGCCCAGGCCCAACAGGGCCAGGCCCAGCAGCATCACCCGCCGCGGTCCCAGCCGGTCGGCCAGCATGCCCACCACCGCGCCCAGCGTCATGCCCGCCATCTGGATCACGGCCAGCAAAAAACCGCCCTGCACCAGGGTCAGCCCCAGGTCCCGCGCCAGCACCGGGATGGCCGGCGGCAGCTTGCCGACATGGAAAGCGCTGACGATGCCCACCCCAACGATCAGCGCGGCGATGCGCGTGTCGGTCCGTGGGTCGGCGCAACGGGGGGCGGTGCTGGGCACGGTCGTCGGGGCCGTTTCAGGTGAACAGGCGCAGGCCGGTCAGCCGCTCGTGCTCGCGGATGGCGTAGCGGTCGGTCATGCCAGCAATGTGGTCGGCCACGCGCCGGCGCAGGCTGAGCGGGCGCAGGGTCTGCGGCGGCTGCGCCATTGCTTCGGGCGCTTGGGTGTAGGCCTGGTACAGGTCGCCAACGATGCGGCGGGCCCGCCCGGTGGTGGCCAGCACCTGCGGGTGGCGGTACAGGTTCAGCATCAGAAAGCGCTTGAGCTCGGACGAGGCCTGGCGCATGCCCGGGGAAAAGCGCAGCAGCGGCCCGTGTTGCCGCACCCCGTCGAGGCTGTCCACGCCGGCCTCGCGCACCGCCGCGCGGGTGGCGTCGATCACGTCGTACACCTGGGCGCTCAGCATGCGGCGGATGGACTCGAACAGCACACGCCGCCCGGTCAGGTCGGGGTGTTCGCGCAGGACCGCCCGGCGGTGCTCGTCGAACAGCGGCACCGCCTCCAACTGCGCCAGGGTCAGCAGACCGGAACGCACCCCATCGTCGATGTCGTGGGCGTTGTAGGCGATCTCGTCGGCCAGGTTGGCCAGTTGCGCCTCCAGCGACGGCGACTGGCCCCGCAAAAAACGCGCCCCCACGCCACCCGGTTCCCGCGCTTCCAGCCACTGCGCGTTGGCCCGTGAGCAGTGCTTGAGGATGCCTTCGCGGGTCTCGAAACACAGGTTCAGGCCGTTGAAGGCGGGGTAGCGTTCTTCCAGTTCGTCCACCACGCGCAGGCTCTGCATGTTGTGCTCGAAACCGCCGCGCGGCTCGTCCGGGCCCGCGGCGTCGGCGTGGCCGGGCACACCGTCCACGGGGTCGGGCGCGTGCGGGAGCTCGACCTCGGCTTCGGGCGGCTGACCGTGCAGGCAGGCGTTCAGCGCGTCCTGGCCGGCGTGGCCAAAGGGCGTGTGCCCCAGATCGTGGGCCAGCGCAATCGCCTCCACCAGGTCCTCGTTCAGGCCCAGGCTGCGGGCTATGCTGCGGCCCAGCTGCGCCACCTCCAGCGAATGGGTCAGCCGGGTGCGAAACAGGTCGCCCTCGTGGTTGAGGAACACCTGGGTCTTGTACACCAGGCGCCGGAAGGCGGTGCTGTGGATCACCCGGTCGCGGTCGCGCTGGAAATCGTTGCGCGTGGGCGCCGGCGCCTCGGGGTGGCGCCGCCCCTGGCTCAGGGCCGGGTCGCAGGCGCAGCCGGGCGGCAGCGCGGTGGCGTCAGCCGGTGCAGGCATCGACGACCTCGGCCACCAGCGCATCGGGGGCGCCGCGCACCACGGCCTCGCCCCGGCCGTTGACCAGCACGAACTTGATCTCGCCGGCCTCGGCCTTTTTGTCCACCCGCATCAGTTCCAGAAAGCGCGAGGCCTGGTCTGGCGCCAGCACTGGGGCCCGCACCGGCAGGCCGGCGTCGGCCACCAGGCGCGTCAGCCGCGCCACCTCGGTCTCGGGCAGCAGGCCCAACCGGGCCGACAGGGTGGCGGCCATGACCATGCCGCAGCCCACCGCCTCGCCGTGCAGCCAAGCGCCGTAGCCTATGCCGGCCTCGATGGCGTGGCCAAAGGTGTGCCCGAAATTCAGGATGGCGCGCAGCCCGGCCTCCTTTTCGTCTTGCCCGACCACCCAGGCCTTGATTTCGCAACTGCGGCGCACGGCGTGGGCCAAGGCCCCGGCGTCGCGTGCCCGCAGCGCGGGCAGGTGCGCCTCGATCCAGGCCAGAAAATCCAGGTCGGCGATCGGACCGTACTTGATCACCTCGGCCAGGCCGGCGCTCAGTTCGCGTTCGGGCAGGGTGGAGAGGGTGTCCAGGTCGCACACCACCCGCAGCGGCTGGTAGAAGGCCCCGATCATGTTCTTGCCCAGCGGGTGGTTGATGGCCGTTTTGCCCCCCACCGAGGAATCCACCTGGGCCAGCAGCGTGGTGGGCACCTGCACGAACGGCACCCCGCGCATGTAGCAAGCGGCGGCAAACCCCGTCATGTCGCCCACCACCCCGCCCCCCAGGGCGTAGAGCACGGTCTTGCGGTCGCAGGCGCGCGACAGCAGGGCGTCAAAAATACCGTTCAGCGAATCCCAGGTCTTGTGCGCTTCGCCATCGGGCAGCTGCACCACGTGCACCTGGCCGTACAGACCCGCCAGGGCCCGGCGCAGTCGCTCGGCGTAGAGCGGACCGACCACGTCGTTCGTCACGATCAGGGCCGCCGCCGCCCGGGGCAGGCCAGCCCAGGTGGCCGGATCGTCCAGCAAACCCCGACCGATCAGAATCGGGTAGCTGCGGTCGGCCAGGTCGATGGAAACGGTGAGCGGTGCGGTGGCAGAGGACATCCTGCTAGTGTAGCGAGGGCGTGTCCCGGTCCTCGGCACCGGGGCTGGCCGCCAGGTCCAGTTGCATGGCGATCATGTTGACCAGGGTCGCCACCGACGGGCGCCCGGTTTCGATGACGAAATGGGCCGTCTCGCGGTACAGCGGGTCGCGCACCGCGTAGAGGTCGCGCAACTTTTGCAGGGGATCGTCCACCTGCAGCAAAGGCCGGTTGCGGTCGTGCCGGACGCGGCGGAACACGTCTTCCGGCGTGGACCGCAGGTAGAACACCCGGGCTCGGTCGCGCAGGTGCCGGCGGTTGGCCGGCCGCAACACCGCCCCCCCCCCGGTGGACAGGACACAGGGCCCGTCCTGCGTCAGCGCGTCGATGACCGACTCCTCGACATCGCGGAAGGCGTCTTCGCCTTCGCGGGCAAAGAAATCGCGGATCGAGCAACCCAGTTGGGTTTCGATGCGCTGGTCCGAATCCACGAAAGGAATCTGCAGGCGCCGGGCCAACTGGCGCCCCACGGTGGTTTTGCCGGAACCCGGCAGGCCGACCAGTGCGATCACCGCTGGCTGGCCAGCGATTCGGTCTGCAACCTCGGGGTGATGAACACCAGCAGTTCGGTTTTTGCAGTCGTAGTACCGCGAGTTTTAAATAGATGACCAAGAACCGGAATATCGCCAAGGCCTGGGACCTTGTCTACGGTCTGGCCTTCTTGCTGCGTATATATCCCGCCAATAACAATAGTGCCACCGTTTTCGACAAGCACTTGGGTTTCAACCAGCTTCTTCTGAACCAGGATCAATCTACCTGTCGAATCCAAGCGAGGTTCATCCTTTTTGATTTCGAGCTTCATAATCACATCCCCATCAGGCGTAATTTGAGGAACCACCTTAAGAGCAAGAACCGCCTCTTCAAATTCAGTAGTCGTGTTTCCAGCTTGATCCTGCTTATTGTATGGAATTCTTTGGCCATCCTGAATCAGCGCCTCGCGCTGATCAGCAGTCAAAATTTTTGGACTAGCAATCGTTTTTATTTTTCCATCCGACTCGTTCGCCACAATTTCCAAATTAAGGAGTCTAGTTACACCAGAATTAAAAAGAGACAACGCGACCAAACCTCCACGAGGATTCAAACCACTTTCAGGGAAGTTCTCGCCAGTAGGAATAGTAGTAAAAGCATTAGACGAATTTGGAGCGAGAGATCCAAAACCAAACGAAGCACCAGGAGCAGTAGATGTTGTACCGTCAGCACTCAACTGTGCAGGCCTAGATCGAGCACCAAACCGCACACCCAGACGCTTGCTGAAGTCATCTGTTGCCTCCACGATGCGCGCCTCAATCAGCACTTGCTTGACCGGGATGTCGATTTTCTTGATCAGTGCCGCGATTTCCTCCAGCTTGGAGGCCACGTCGGTGACGAAGATCTGGTTGGTGCGCGGCTCGGAAAACACCGAACCCTGCTTGCTCAGGATGCGCACCTGCGCCTCGCCGCTGCCCACGGCGGTGGTGAGTTGCTTGGCCACGTCTTCGGCGGTGGCAAAGTTCAGGCGGAAACTCTGGGTGCGGGGCACTTCCAGCACCCGCAAGGCCTGCTTGGCCTCCAGTTCGGACTTTTCCTGGGCCAGAATCTCGGCCTGCGGCGCCACCCAGATCACGCTGCCGGTCTTGCGCATGCCCAGGCCCTTGGCCTGCAACACAATGTCCAGCGCCTGGTCCCAAGGCACGTCCTTCAGGCGCAGGGTGACGCTGCCGGTCACCGAATCGGAGGTCACGATGTTGAAGTTGGTGAAATCGGCGATCACCTGCAACAGCGAGCGCACCTCGATGTTCTGGAAGTTGAGCGAAAGCTTTTCACCGCTGTAGTTCGGGCCCTGGGTGAGCTGGTTCGGGTCGGTCTTGACCTCGCGCACCTCCAGCACGAACTGGTTGTCGCTCTGGTAGGCGCTGTGCTCCCAGTTGCCGGTGGGCTCGATCAACAGACGGACGCGATCACCGGCCTGGGTCGCGGTGACCATGCGGATGGGGGTGCCGAAGTCGGCCACGTCCATGCGGCGGCGCAGGCCCTCGGGCAGCGAGGTTTTCAGGAACTCGACCACCAGGTTGCGCCCCTGCTGGCGGATGTCCACCCCGGTCTGGTTGTTGGCCAGGTTGACCACCACACGGCCGGCGTTCTCGGGCCCGCGACGGAAGTCGATGTCGGACAGCGCGGCCACGTCGGACGGCACGCCCGGTGCCGCGAACACCGACCCCATGGCCCCGCCCGCCACCGGTGTGGTCACCGGCGGCTGCTGCAGGGTGACCAGCAGGGCGTTGCCGTCGATCCGGGTCTCGTAGGCCACGGCCTGACCCAGGTTGAGCACGACCCGGGTGCGGTCACCGGCCTCGACCACGTTGGCCGAGCGCAGGTTGCCCTGGTTGATCTCGAACAGGTTTTTGCCGCTGGCGTTGATGGCGCCGGCAAAGTCCAGCGCGATGCGGGCCGGCGACTGGATGGCAAAGCCGGCCGGCAGCTGCTTGAGCGGCTCGCTCATCTGGATACGGATGACCTCGCCCCCGCCCTGGGTGGCGGCGGTGACGGACTGGATCGCCAGTTGCGCCTGCGCCAGCCCGGCCATGAACAGCGCCGAAACCAGGAAAGACAGTTTGCCCGTGCGGGAGAAGGTGCGTGCCATGGCGTTGCCGGTGGTGTGTGTGGTTGTCATTTGCCGGTTCCCTCTTGTAGCTCCAAAGTCGACATGCGCTCGATCCACTCGCCCGCCGCGTCCTGAACGATTTCCCTCAGGGTGATCTGGTTTTCGGTGATGCGTGTCACGCGACCGTAGTTCTGCCCCAGGTAGTTGCCCGGACGCACCTGGTACAACAGGTTGTTGGCCCGCACCAGGGCCACGGTCTGGCCACGGCGGTCCATCAGGCCGACCATGGTCATGGTGTCCAGCGGCAGGGCCTCCAGCGGCTCCTTGCGGCGGTTGACCTCGGCCGCCAGCAGGCCCGAGGCGGCGGCAGTAGAGGCTTCGTCGCGGAACGACCGGCTCAGCTTTTCCTCGCTGAAGGGCGACAGTTCCGCCTGGTCGGTGAAAGCCTGTGGCACGTAAGGCTTGGGCTCCGACACCGGCTCCACATTGGGCTTGACGGTGTTGCGTTGCCCGGTCATCCAGTCGGCCAGTTCCTGCTGCCCCGACGCGCCGCAGCCCGTCAAGGCCGCCACCAGCGCAACCAGCAGCAAGGGGCGCTGCACAGCAGAGGCGATCATTTCTTGGCCTCCTTGGCTTTCTGGGCATTTTTCTGGGCCAGCACCTCGTCCGGGTCCAGGTAGCGGAAGGTCTTGGCCGTGGCGTCCATGGTCAGCACGCCCGCACGCGCCTGCACCGGCGACAACGCCAGGTTGTTCAGGGTGACGATGCGCGAGAGGTGTGCCACGTCGGACACAAACAGGCCCACTTCGTTGTAGCTGCCGGTGACCCGCACGGTGATGGGCAGTTCGGCATAGTAGTCGCGCACCACCTCCTGCCCAGGGCGGAACAGCTCAAACTGCAGGCTGCGGCCCAGCCCGGCCTGGTTGATGTCTGAGAGCAAAGCGTCCATTTCAGCCTTGCTGGGCAACTGTTTTTCCAGTTGGGCCACATACTGACGCACCTGCTCAAGCTGGGCTTTGAGGATCTCGAAGTTGACGGTTTTTCCCAGTTTCTGCGTGTATTCGGCGCGCAGCTGGGTTTCGCGGTTGCGTTCGGCGGTCAGGCGCGTGTCGAGGTCGCTGAGCCAGACGTACCACAGGGCCACCACCACCAGCACCGCCACCACGCACAGCAGCAGGTAGCGCGGCAGGTTGGGCCACAAGGAAGGGTCGTTGGGGTCCAGCCCGGTGAACTGGCTGCGGATGTTTTGCTGCAGGGCAGCAAAGTCGATGGAAGATTTTTTCGAGGTTTTGGCCATGGTTGTCCGACGAAACCGCCGCCTCACACCTTGCCCGCCGCGGGCGTGGACGCGGCCGCCCCGTTCTGACCCGCCGCTGTGGCGGCCTCTTTGGTCAGGGTGGCACGCAGCGAAAAATTGAACACCCGGCGCTGGCCCCGTTGGCCCAGGCTGGCGGTGGTCGCGGTGATTTCGATCAACTGCGGCTTGGTCAGCCACGGGCTGTGGTTGCCCAGGTTGCGCAGCAGTTCGGACACCCGCTCCTGCGACTGGGCCACGCCCTCGATGGCGATGGCCATGTCCTCCTGTTTGAGGGTGCGCAGGTACACGCCCTCCGGCAGTTGCTTGACCATTTCGTTCAGCAGGTACACCGGCAGGTTGCGGTCGGCCTGCAGGCTCTCCACCGCGGCCTGGCGGGCTTTGAGGCCGTCCAGTTCCTGCTGCAGCGTGGCGATCTCCTTGATCTGCACGTCCAACTTGGCGATTTCGGACTGCAGGAAACCGTTGCGCTGCTGCTGCTCGGCCATGCGGGCCTCGTAGACCCCGAAGATGGCCGCCGACACCGCCAAGCCCGCCACAGCGGCCAGCCCCAGGTGCACAAAGAACTGCTCGCGCCGCTTCTTGCGCGCGGCCTCGCGGTGAGGCAGGAGGTTGATGGTGATCATTGGCTGAACCTCCGCAGCGCCAGGCCGGTGGCCACCAGGTAGGACGTGGCTTCCATGCTCAGGCGGCTGGCCGGGATGGAAGGGGCCACCGCCATGCCGTCGAACGGGTTGATGACCTTGCACGGGAAGGACGTCTGCGCCATGACGGCCTCGGCCAGACCGGGCAGCGCGGCCGAGCCCCCGGACAGCAGGATGTGGTCCACCTTGTTGTGCGGGGTGCTGGTGAAGAAGAACTGCAGGGCGCGGCCCAACTCCTGGCCCACCCCTTCCATGAAGGGCGTGAGTACCGTGTCCCGATAATCCGCGGGCAGGCCGGCGCCGGAGCGCTTCTTGGCCTCGGCCTCGTCAAAGGGGATGCCGTACTGGCGCGCGATCTGGTTCGACAGCTGGACGCCACCGAACACCTGGTCGCGCTCGTAAATCATTTCGTCGTTGCGGATCACCTGCAGGCTGGTGGTCTGGGAGCCGACCTCAAACAGCGCGATCAGCATGTTGCGGCCCTTGTTGGGCAGCGTCTCGATCAGGCGGGAGGCCGCCAGCCGCGAGGCGTAGGACTCGACGTCCAGCACCACCGGGTTGAGGCCAGCGGCTTCGGCCAAGCCTTGGCGGTCGGACACCTTTTCCTTGCGCGAGGCGGCGAGCAGGACTTCGACGTAGTCGGGCAGGTTGGCGGCCGGCCCCACCACGCAGAAGTCAAGACTGACCTCCGACAAGGGGAAGGGGATGTACTGGGTGGCTTCGGACTCCACCTGCACCTCCAGCTCGGCGTCGGTCAGGCCGGCGGGCAGGTTGATTTTCTTGGTGATGACGGCCGAACCCGGCAGGGCCATGGCGACGTTTTTCGTCTTGGTGCCGGCCTTGCGCACCAGCCGTCGCAGGGCCTCGGCGACTTCGTCGAACTTCTCGACGTTGCCTTCGTTGATCCAGCCGCGCTCCAGCGGCTCGATGGCGCAGTGCTGGAGCACCAGCCCGCCATCCCGACCACGCCCCAGCTCGACCAGCTTGACCGTGGTGGAGCTGACATCAATGCCCAGAAGCGGCGCGGGCTCCCGGCTGAACATAGACCCCAGTGAGATCAATTCCATCCCCAAATGTGTGTGTCCGTTTCACGTCACCTGTGAACGTCCTGTTTCAATACTATCAGCAAGCACGCGCTGCACCCAAGCCACTGCCGCCTCGCTGCCAGCCCCGACGTTGTCAAAAACACACGTTGCATTTCTCGCTCACGGGCACAGTATCCGCCATTTTTCACGCGCGCTTACAAACTTTCACACCCCAAACACGCAAATTCCCCCCGCCCCAGCCCCGGTTTTTATAATTCCGGCCAGACACCAAGGCCTGCATGACCCAACGCCCCACCCCCTCTTCCGCTCCCTCCTCCGCCCCCTCCCCCCAACGATCATCCCGGCCCCGTGGCGGGCTGGCGCGGGTGCTGGTCTGGTTGCTGGGCCTGGCCGGCGCGGGGGTGGCGAGCCTGGCGCTGGTGCTGGGCCTGGGGCTGGCCATGGCCTACCCCAACCTGCCCGACGTGACCGAATTGGCCGACTACCGGCCCAAGCTGCCGCTGCGGGTGTACGCGCGCGACGGCGAACTGATCGGGGAATTTGGCGAGGAACGCCGCAACCTGCTGCCGTTCGAGGACATCCCACCGGTGATGGTCAACGCGGTGCTGGCCATTGAGGACGCCCGCTTCTTCGAGCACAACGGGGTGGACTACCGCGGCATGCTGCGGGCGGCGCTGGCCAACCTGGGCGAGGCCAAAAGCCAGGGCGCGTCCACCATCACCATGCAGGTGGCGCGCAACGTCTACCTGTCCAGCGAAAAAAGCTACCTGCGCAAGATCTACGAGGTGCTGCTGACCTTCAAGCTGGAACACCTGCTGACCAAGGAACAGATTCTGGAAATCTACATGAACCAGATCTTCCTGGGGCACCGGGCCTATGGCTTTGCGGCCGCCTCGCAAACCTATTTCGGCAAGCCGCTGGACCGGGTCAGCATCGCCGAAGCGGCCATGCTGGCCGGCCTGCCCAAAGCGCCGTCGGCCTACAACCCGATCAGCAACCCCAAGCGCGCCCGGGCGCGGCAGCTGCACATCATCGACCGCATGCTGGAAAACGGCTTCATCACCGAAGCCGAGGCGCGCGCCGCCAAGGACGAGCCGCTGCGGCTGCGGCGCATCGACCCGGAGCAGTTCGTCAACGCCGACTACCTGACCGAAATGGTGCGCCAGTCGGTGTTCGAGCAATACGGCGACGAGGCCTACACCCGCGGGCTGCAGGTGCACACCTCGGTCGATGCGGCGGCCCAGCGGCTGGCCCACCGGGTGGTGCGCCAGGGCGTGCTGGACTTTGAGCGGCGCCAGTTCTACCGCGGGCCGGAACGCTTCATCGACCTGCCGGCCAACCCGCAGGCGCGGGAGGAGGCGGTGGACCAGGCCCTGGCCGCCCTGCCCGACAACGGCACCCTGCTGACGGCCGTGGTGCTGGAGGCCAGCGCGCGCAAGGTGGTGCTGGTGCGTGGCGACGACACGCCGTTCGAGGTCACGGGCACCGGACTCGACCCGGTGCGCTCGGGCCTGGCCGACAACGCGCCGCCGCACCTCAAGCTGCGCCCGGGCGCGGTGGTGCGCGCCGTCAAAGGCGCCAGCGGCTGGTACATCACCCAGACGCCGGAGGTGGAAACCGCCTTCGTGGCGCTGGACCCGCGCACCGGCGAAATCCGCGCCCTGGTGGGCGGTTTCGACTTCAACCGCAACAAGTTCAACCGGGTCACCCAGTCGCAGCGCCAGCCTGGCTCCAGCTTCAAGCCCTTCATTTACTCCGCCGCCCTGGAAAAAGGCATCACCCCGGCGACACTGGTCAACGACGCCCCGCTGTTCTTCAGCGCCACGGTGACCGGCGGCAAGCCCTGGGAGCCCAAGAACTACGACGGCAAGTTCGACGGTCCGATGACGGTGCGCACCGGCCTGGCCAAGTCCAAGAACATGGTGTCGATCAACATCCTCAAGGCGGTGGGCACCAGCAGTGCGCAGGAATGGGTCACCCGCTTTGGTTTTGAGGCGGCCAAACACCCACCCTATCTGACGATGGCGCTGGGGGCCGGCTCGGTGACCCCGTTGCAAATGGCCAGCGCCTACGGCGTGTTCGCCAACGGCGGCCACTACGTGCCGCCGATGCTGATCACCCGCATCACCGACCACAAAGGCAAGGTGCTGATGGAGGCCGCGCCGCGGGCGCCCGACGAGTCGCAGCGCGTGATCCCGGAGCGCAATGCCTTCATCATGAGCCAGTTGCTGCAGGAGATCACCCGCTCGGGCACGGCGGCGCGGGCCCAGGCCACGCTCAAACGCCCCGACCTGTACGGCAAGACCGGCACCACCAACGACTCGGTGGACGCCTGGTTCGTGGGCTACCACCCCACGCTGTCGGCGGCGGTGTGGATGGGCTACGACACCCCGCGCAACCTGGGCCGCCAGGCCACCGGCGGCGCGCTGAGCCTGCCGGTGTGGGTGCAGTTCATGGCCGAGGCACTGCGCAACGTGCCGGTGCAGGAGCCGGCGCCGCCAGCGGGCGTGGTCTACACCCAGGGCGAATGGTTCTATGAGGAATACCAGCCCGGCGCGGGGGTGGCCAGCCTGGGCATGGCCACCGGCGCCAGCGACGAAGCCGGGACCGACCCGGACGTGAACACGCCGGCCAGCGGCACCCAGGAAAAACGCAACATCCTCGACCTGTTCAGGCAGTGAAACGCAGCGCCTGGCCCGACTGCGCCGTGGCCTCGCGGCTCAGGTGGTCGAACAGCTCGCCGGCGCCCTTGGTGTCCATCCAGCACTGGCCGTCGAAGCGGTAGTGGTAGCCGCCCGAACGGGCCGCCACCCAGATTTCGTGCAGCGGCTTTTGCAGGTTGACCACGATCTGGCTGCCATTGGCAAACACCAGGGTGATCATGCCGCCGACGCGCTGGTTGTCGATGTCGGCGTCGGTGTCGTCGTTGATGCGGTCGCAACTGGCCTCGATGGCCTGCAAGGCGGCTTCGGCGCGGTCGAGGTATTCCAGATCGGTCATTACAATTCCTTGATGTTCACACTCCGCCAAATTTTAGGTGTGTCGGGATTGACCCTGGCGCTGGCGCTGGCCGGTTGCGGCCAGAAAGGCCCGCTGTACCTGCCGCCCGCCACCACCGCAGCGGCGCCCGGCGCCCTGCCTGCCCCCGCCAGCGCGCCGCCGGCCGCTGCCCGCTGACCCCCCTGCTTCTGTTGCATTGTTCATGGCCCTGTCCCCTGCCCCCGCGCCGCGCCTGCCCGGCCACCCCCACTTTGCCTACCAAGACGGCGCCCTGCGCGTGGAAGGCCTGCCGGTGGCCGACCTGGCCCGCGAACACGGCACGCCGCTGTTCGTGTATTCGCAGACCGCCATGCTGTCGGCGCTGGCCGCCTACCAGCGCGGCTTTGCCGGGCGCCAGGCGCTGATCTGCTACGCCATGAAGGCCAACTCCTCGCTGGCGGTGCTGCAGACCTTTGTGCAGGCCGGTTGCGGGCTGGACATCGTTTCGGGCGGCGAGCTGGCCCGTGCCCTGCGCGCCGGCGTGGCGCCCGAGAAAGTGATTTTTTCCGGGGTGGGCAAGACCCGCGCCGAGATGCGCGCGGCGCTGGAAGCCGGCATCGGCTGCTTCAACGTGGAAAGCCTGCCGGAACTGGATGTGCTGAGCGAAGTGGCCACCGCGATGGGCCGACGTGCGCCGGTCAGCTTGCGCGTCAACCCCGATGTGGACGCCAAAACCCACCCTTACATCTCCACCGGCCTCAAGGGCAACAAGTTCGGCATCGCACACGACGCGGTGCTGCAAGCCTACCGCCACGCGGCCCAGTTGCCGGGGCTGAAGGTGGTCGGCATCGACTGCCACATCGGCTCGCAGATCACCGAAATGTCGCCCTACCTGGACGCGATGGACCGCATCCTCGACCTAGTGGACGCGATCGAGGCGGCCGGCATCACGCTGGAGCACATCGACTTTGGCGGCGGCCTGGGCATCGACTACCAAGGCGACACGCCGCCGGCCGCCGACGCCCTGTGGCAGGCGCTGCTGGCCCAACTGGACGCCCGGGGCTACGGCCAGCGCCGGCTGTTGATCGAGCCGGGCCGTTCGCTGGTGGGCAACGCCGGCATTTGCGTGACCGAGGCGGTGTTCCTCAAGCCCGGCGAGCAGAAAAACTTTCTGGTGGTGGACGCCGCCATGAACGACCTGCCCCGCCCCGCCATGTACGAGGCTTACCACGCCATCGTGCCGGTGCAGCCGCGGGCGGGCGAAGCGAGCGCGTGGGACGTGGTGGGCCCGGTCTGCGAAAGCGGCGACTGGCTGGGCCGCGACCGGGCCCTGAACGTGCAGCCCGGCGACCTGCTGGCGGTCTGCTCGGCCGGGGCCTACTGCATGAGCATGTCGAGCAACTACAACACCCGTGGCCGCGCGGCCGAGGTGCTGGTGCGCGGCGACCGGGCGCAACTGATCCGCGCGCGCGAAACGGTGGACGACCAGTTGCGGCAGGAACGCCTGCTGGCGCTGGGCTGAACCGCCTGCGCGCCTCACCCACAGCGCACCCTCAGCGGGGCGCCCGGCGAAGGGTGGCGCGCTGGTCGGCCCACCCGCGCCACACGCGCCAAGCCAGCGCCCCCGCCAACACGGTGCCGTACAGGTAGACCTCGCCGAAATGGTTTTTGCCGGTGCGCATCCAGTAAAAATGCAGCACGGCCAACCCGGCCACCACATACACCGCGCGGTGCAGGCGCCGCCAGCGCACCGCACCCAGCGCCCGGATGGCACGGGGGAACGAAGTCGCGGCCAGCGGCAACAGCAGCAGCCAGGCCAGCAGGCCCACCGCGATGAAGGGGCGTTCCCACACGTCGCGCAGCAGTTCGGCGCCGTCCAGCCCCGTGTCCAGCCAGGCATAAGCCCACAGGTGCTGGCTGGCGTAGGCAAAAGTCCACAGGCCCAACCCGCGCCGCCAGGTCGCCAGCGCCGCCAGGCCAAACGCCTGGCGCAAGGGGGTGACGAGCAGGGTCAGGCACAGCAGGCGCAGGGTCCAGTCGCCCAGGCCGCGGATCAAGGCCTCGGCTGGGTTGGCGCCCAGCCGGTCGGTGAAACCCGCGAACCACAACCACACCGCCGGGACCGCACACAACACCAGCACCACGGGCTTGACCCAGGGCGCCGTCCCATGCCGCGGCTTCATCGTCTCAGTAGAACTTGCGCAAATCCATGCCGGCGTACAGCTGCCCCACCTGGGCAGCGTAGCCGTTGAACAGCTGGGTTTTGAGGCGTTTGGCCAGCAGCCCGCCTTCGCCAATGCGGCGTTCGCTGGACTGGCTCCAGCGCGGGTGCGGCACCTCGGGATTGACGTTGGAGTAAAAGCCGTATTCCTGCGGCGCGGCCGCGTTCCAGGCGGTGACGGGCTGCTTGTCCACGAAGCGGATCTTCACCAGCGACTTGCCGCTCTTGAAACCGTACTTCCAAGGCACCACCAAGCGCAGCGGTGCGCCGTTCTGGTTGGGCAGCACCTCACCGTACATGCCAAAGGCCAGCAGGGTCAGCGGGTGCAGCGCCTCGTCCAGGCGCAGGCCCTCGACGTAGGGCCACAGCAACACACTGGAGCGCAACCCGGGCATGCTGCCCCGGTCGGCCAGGGTGTGGAACTCCACGTACCGGGCGCTGCCCAGCGGCTGCACCTGGCGCACCAGCGCGGCCAGCGAATACCCCACCCACGGGATGACCATGGACCAGCCTTCGACGCAGCGCAGGCGGTAGATCCGCTCCTCCATCGGGCTGAGCTTGAGCAGTTCGTCCAGGTCGTAGGTGCGGGGCTTGGCCACCAGGCCCTCCACCTGCACCGTCCAGGGCCGGGTCGGCATCCGACCGGCCAGGCGGGCCGGGTCGGCCTTGTCCAGGCCGAATTCGTAGAAGTTGTTGTAGGTGCTGGCGTCGCGGTAGGGGGTCAGGGCCTCCACCGTGGTGGCGCCCGGCACCGCGGTGGGTGCGCCGGACAAGGCGGCCAGCTGGCCTGGGCGGGCCGGGCCCTGGGCCCAGGCCTGGCGCGCGGCCATGCTGGTCAACGCGGCGCCACCCAGCCCCAGCGCCGCCTGTTGCAGCCAGCGCCGCCGGTCCTGGTAAACGGCCTGCGGCGTGATCTCGCTGGGCGTGGGGTGCTGGAATCCGTCGGAATCGGTGCGTATCAGCATGGCGGCTTTCGGTGCAACAGAGACCGATGTGACCCCACCAACGGCACGGGGGTTCCGCAGAACCCCCGTGGCCGGTCTCAAGCGCCGCGGATCACAGCTCGCCGTAGCTGTGCAGGCCGCTCAGGAACATGTTCACCCCCAGGAAGGCGAAGGTGGTGACCGCCAGCCCCACGAGCGCCCACCAGGCGGCCACGGTGCCGCGCAGGCCTTTCATGAGGCGCATGTGCAGCCAGGCGGCGTAGTTCAGCCAGACGATCAGGGCCCAGGTTTCCTTCGGGTCCCAGCTCCAGTAGCCGCCCCAGGCCTCGGCCGCCCACAGCGCGCCCAGCACGGTGGCGATGGTGAAGAAGGCAAAGCCCACGGCGATGGCCTTGTACATCACGTCGTCCATCACCTCCAGGGCGGGCAGGCGTTCGGCGATGCGGCGGCGCGCGGCCAGGATGCCGCCGACGATCAGTGCCGACAGGCCGAAGTAGACGAACCAGTAGCTGCCGCCGCCCTCGGCGGCGCCTTGGCGGAACACCAGCGGCTCGAAACACAGCACCACACCGAGCAGCCACAGCGGGGCCAGCTTGTACCAGCGGGTTTCGCTGGCGCTTTGCTTGATCAGGTAGGCAAACGCCAGCATGGCGGCGATGGCGAAGGTGCCGTAGCCGATGAAGTTGGCCGGCACGTGCAGCTTCATCCACCAGCTTTGCAGCGCCGGCACCAGCGGCTGGATCTGGTGGGCTTCGCGCACCACCGTGTACCACAGCAAAAAGCCCACGGCGGCGCTGACCACCAGCATCACAAAAGCGCCCATGCGGCGGGTCTGGTAGCGGTCCTCGTAGTACAGGTAGTAGGCGGCGGTGAGCCAGGAAAACAGCACGAACACCTCGTACAGGTTGCTCACGGGGATGTGACCGATGTCCGGGCCCAGCAGGTAGCTCTCGAACCAGCGCACCAGCGAGCCGACCAGCGCCAACGTCACCGCCACCCAGGCCAGGCGCGAGCCCAGGGCCTCGAAGGCGTCGGCGTTGCGGCGCGAAAAAATGCCGACCCAAAAGAAGGCGGTGCTCATGAAGAACAGCACGCTCATCCACAGGATGGCGGACTGGCTGGAGAGGAAGTACTTGAGCAGAAAGGCTTCATCGGCCCGGGCGACCTGCGGCACACCGTCCACCTGGTAGAGCCAGATGGCCAGCAAGGCCAGGCCGGCCGAGACCACGGTCAGCGCGCGCACCGGGCGCCAGAACCAGGCCAGGGCGATCAGGCTGGGCACCGTGCCGACCAGGATGGCCTGTTCGTAGCCGTCCATGAAATCGCCGTAGAGGAACAGGCCGTAGCCGCCGGCGGCCACCACCAGCGCGGCGTACAACCAGTCCCACAGGTTGCGGCGGGCGAAATAGCCGGGGCGCAGGCCAGCGCCGCCGGCGCTTCGTTTCAGGTCGACGGTGTGGGTCGCAGCGTTCATGGGGTCACCTCGGAAGAGTTCTGCAGCAAACGGGTTTTGAGGGTGTCGAATTCGCGGTCGTTGTCCATCAGCTTGCGGTTGGACGACAGGGCCATGCTGGCCCGGGCACCGTCGCCCTGCGGCGCCAGCCACACCCACAGCCGGCGCTCGCGCACGTAGAGCATGGCAAAAACACCGATGATGAGCAAGAGGCAGCCCAGGTAGACGATGTTCTTGCCCGGGGCACGCGCCACCTGGAAGACGCTGGCCTGCACCTGCTCGAAGTCGGTCAGCATGAAGGCCATGGGGGCGGGGTAGAAGAAGCCGTCGCTCAGGCTCAGCACCGCCTGGGTCATGAAGGCGGCGTTCTGCTCACTGCGGTCGGCGCGGGCCAGCCCGGCGCGCTCGCGGCTCATCTGGTACAGCTCGAACAGGGTGCCGTTGAGGATGCGCAGCAGCACCTCGGCGGCGCGTTCGCGTTCGGCCTCGGGCACGTTCATTTCCATGAAGGCCGACACCGCCTGCAGCCCCCCCAGCGGGCGCGTGCTGTCGTTGGGCTGGCGGCCCACGTCGGGGTCGGTGCCGGCAAACAGTTCAATGGCGCGCTGGGCCGAGACCGCCAAGGCCTGCACCACCTCGGACCGCTGGCCTTGGGCGGCCTGGTCGGCGTAACGGCGCACCGCCTCGCGGCGCCAGTCGGCGTTGGCCAGGGCGGTGCGCAGCCGCACGTAGCCGTCCATGCTGTCGTTTTCGTCGGCCGGCACGCGCAGGTAGCGCAGCGGCTCGGCCGGGGTTTCGCGCACACCCAGCACGAACACGCGGGCACCGTCCAGGTCGATCGGCAGCATGTAGTTGTGGTACTCGCGGGCCTGGCCGGCGGCGTCGCGCAGCTTGTAGCTCACGCTGGGGCCGACGTTGCGCAGCTCCTTCTCGGTCATGGTCTTGTGGGCCGAGCCCAGCCGCCCCTCGATGGCCTGGCGCAGGTCCACCTTGCGCACGTCGGCGCCGCTCTGCAAGGTGTCGGTGAAGTTTTCGACGTTGATCACCCGCAGGCCGGTGAACTCGAGCAGCAGGCGCTCGTCGCCATTGGTCAGCGCGGTGCTTTCGCCGACCCGGCCCTGCACCTCGAACGCCGCGGCGCTGGCGCCGCCCATGGGCAGGCCCCGCAGCTTGAGCAGCGAGCCGCCGTCGTCGAAACTGGACTGGTAGATCTGGATGCCCCGGTGGCTGACCGGGTGGTTGACCTCCACCCGGGCTTCTTGGGTCTCGCCAGTGTCGCGGTCGTGGATGACGATGTCGCTGGCGAACAGCTTGGGCATGCCGGTGGAGTAATACTCCACCACGAATTTTTTCAGCTCGACGTCGAACGGCAGGTCCTGCAGGATGACGCCCTGCGGCTGCGCCAGGATGGCGGTGCCGGCGCGGGTGCCTTCGGTCACCAGCAGGTTGCCGCGGAAGGTGGGGTTGCGCGCGCTCAGGCGGTGCTCCGCGGGCACGTCGGCGATCAGCCCGCCGCCGGTGAACGGCGTCTTGCCGTTGAACCACATCTGCGCGCGCACCACCAGGTCGCCGTCCAGCAGCCCGCCAATGCACACCAGCACGATGGCCACGTGCGCGGCGATGTAGCCCAGCTTGTTCGCGGCGCCGGCCTTGGCCGCCACCATCCAGCCCGGACCTTGGGGCGTGTCGCGCCGTTGCAGCCGCACCTTCCAGCCCGAGGCCAACAGCACCTGGCCCATGCGCTGGGCGGCGGCCTCGGTGTTTTCGTTCAGGCGGGCTTCGGCTTTGTGCGGGAAGGCCTTCAGGCTCTGTTCGCGGATGTTTTCCTTGTAGAGCTTGAGGTCGGTGAGGATTTTGGGCGTGTTGCGCAGAATGCACAGGCTGGTGCTGACCACCAGAAACGCCAGGATCAGCAGGAACCACCAGGCGCTGTACACCGAGTACAGGCTGAGCGCGCCAAACACCTCGGACCAGAACGGCCCGAACTGGTTGACGTAGTTGTTCAGCGGCTCGTGCTGCTTGAGCACGGTGCCCACCACCGAGGCGATGCAGATCACCGTCAGCAGCGAGATGGCAAAGCGCATGGACGACAGCAGCTCCACCGCTGCACTCAACCGTTGCGAGCCGCTTTTGAGTTCGATACCTGCGGTGGATGCGCTCATGTCAAGAAAGAAAGGGGCATGAAAAAAGGCAGGCCTGAAGAGGACCTGCCCTGACTGTGAGTCGTTCGCTGGCAATCGGTTCAATACGCAGGACCCAGTATATTGTCCCGTCGAATATTAACGCTCGCTTATGCTTGCACCGAAACCCGACTGCGGCTGGGGACTCTGGCACGCGGCCGGCCCCCCCGGCCGGGTCAACGCAGGCCGGCGATGTAGTCGGCCACCGCGGCGATTTCCTTGTCGCTCATGTAGGCGGCGATCTGGGTCATCTGCACGCTGTTCTTGCGCTCGCCGGAGCGGAAGGCCTTCATCTGGGCGGTGGTGTAGTCGGCGTGCTGACCGGACAGGCGCGGGTACTGGGCCGGGATGCCGGCGCCGTTGGGCGCGTGGCAACCGGCGCAGGCAGCCACCTTGCGGTCGGCAATGCCACCGCGGTAGATGCGCTCGCCCAGACCCACCAGTTCCTTGTCGCGGGCAAAGCCCGGCTTGGCCGGCTGGCTGGCCACCCAGTAGGCGATGTTGCGCATGTCGTCGTCCGACAGGGCGCCGGCAAAGCCGCTCATGATGGCGTTGGCGCGCTTGCCCGACTTGTATTCCTGCAGCTGTTTGACCAGGTATTCCGGGTGCTGCTGGGCCAGCTTGGGGTTGGCGGCGACGGTGGAGTTGCCGTCGGCGGCGTGGCAGGCCACACAGACCTGGCCGTAGAGTTCGGCGCCCTTTTTCAGGTCGACCTTGGCGGCCTGCGCGTGCACAGACAGGGACAGCGTGGCCAGTGCGGCGGCACCGATGAGGGAGGCGATGAATTTCATGTCGTGGGCAGTGGGCGTGGATTGCTACGAACTCGCCCCCGACGACCACAAGGTCCGGCAGGCGCAAAACACAGAGATTTTACAATGTCCAATGACCACGGATTTGCCCATGCCCCCCAACACCCCTCCCGCCGGCCCCGCCACCGACGCCAAAGCCGCCAACGGCTGGCTGCACACGGCCCGTTTCCTGACCGAAGCGCCGCAGTTGCACCACCTGCCCGCGCTCGACGTGCCGGAGGTGGCCTTCGTTGGGCGTTCCAACGCGGGCAAGTCCACCTGCATCAACACGCTGACGCAGCAAAAGCGGCTGGCGTTTGCCTCCAAAACGCCGGGGCGCACGCAAAGCATCAACCTGTTCGCCCTGGGCAAGCAAGGCGCCACCGACGCGGTGCTGGCCGACCTGCCCGGTTACGGCTACGCGGCGGTGCCACAGGAGGCCAAGCGCCGCTGGCAGCAGGTCATGGCCAACTACCTGGTCAGCCGCCCCAACCTGGCCGGCGTGGTGCTGCTGTGCGACCCGCGCCTGGGGCTGACCGAGCTGGACGAGGCGCTGCTCGAGATCATCCGCCCGCGGGTGGAACAGGGCCTGCGCTTTCTGGTGCTGCTCACCAAGGCCGACAAGCTCACCCGCGCCGAGGCGAACAAGGCGCTGTCGATTGCGCGACTGCAGGCCGGCGGCGGCGAGGCGAAACTGTTTTCGGCCCTGAAAAAACAAGGCCTGGACGACGTGGCGCTGACGCTGTGGGATTGGACCCACCCGACCGCCGGCGCGGCGCCCGACACCCCCATCACCCCACCGCCACCCGACGCCACCCCATGATCCAGACCCGCACCGCCCACCTGCCGCACGGCATCCACCTGGAATGCCACGTGGCCGGGGCGGCGGGGCGGCCGGTGCTGGTGTTTGTGCACGGTTTTCCCGAGGCCGCGTTCGTCTGGGACGACCTGCTGCGCCACTTTGCCCAGCCCGAGCATGGTGGTTACCGCTGCGTGGCGCCCAACCTGCGCGGCTACGCCGGCTCCAGCGCGCCCGCCGAGGTGTCGGCCTACCGCGCCAAACACCTGGTGCAAGACCTGAAAGCGCTGATCGACCAGGTCACCGCCGACAGCCCGACCCCGGGCCAGGCCGCGGCGGTGGTGGCGCACGACTGGGGCGGCGCCGTGACCTGGGGCCTGGCGGCGCAGCACCCCGAGGCGATGCGCCAGCTGGCCATCCTGAACGCCCCGCACGCAGGCCTTTTCGCACGGGAATTGCAAAACAACCCCCTGCAACAAGCGGCCAGCGCCTACATGAATTTTTTGGTGCGACCCGACGCCGAGGCCCTGCTGGCCGAGAACGACTTCGCCCGGCTCTGGCCCTTTTTCACCCAAATGGGCGACGGCGCCCCCTGGCTGACCGAGGCGCTGCGCGAGCGCTACCGCGCTGTCTGGCGCCAGGGCCTGACCGGGCCGTTGAACTACTACCGCGCCTCGCCGCTGCGCCCGGCCACGGCGCACGACGCGGGCGCCAGCGGCGTGCAGCTGCCACCCGCGTTGCTGCGGGTGTCGGTGCCCACCCTGGTGCTGTGGGGCCTGGGCGACCACGCCTTGTTGCCCAGCCTGCTGGACGGGCTGGAGGCCCACGTGCCGCGCTTGCGCGTGGAGCGGCTGCCGGACGCCTCGCACTGGCTGGTGCACGAGCAGCCGGCGCGGGTGCAGGCGCTGCTGGGCGACTTTCTGGCCGGCTGACCCGCTTCACAGCCCTTTGCGCGGCACCTTGTAGCGGGCGTAACCCCAGAGGTACTGGTCGGGCTGGCGCAACACCATGCGCTCCATGGCCCGGTTGATCTGGGTGGCGGCCTGCACCATGTCGTCGGCCAGGGGCTCGGCCACCACCTCGTCCCAGGGTTGCACGTGCACCACGTAGCCGCGGCCCCAGGGCTTGCGTTCACCCCAGATGAACAACACCTGCGTGCCCGGGGTGCGCGCGAAGCGCACCGACAGCGTCATGGTGTAGGCCGGCTCGCCAAAAAATGGCGCCCACACGCCCAGGCCCTCGGGCGGCACCTGGTCGGGCAACAGGCCCACGGTCTGGCCCTGCTTGAGCGCCTGGATCAGCTGGCGCACCCCGGCCAGCGTGGTGGGCGCGGTGGCCAGGCCCGGGCGCTCGCGGGCGGTGCGCAGCACCTCGGCGGCCCAGGCCTTGCGCGGCGGGCGGAACAGCACCGTGATCGGCTGGGCCGCGGTGCCGGGCGTGGGCTCCAGCGCCTGGCCAAAGCGTTGGGCGTAGGCCTGGGCGGTGATCTCGAAACAGCCCAGGTGCGGCGTGAGGAACAGTATGCCCTGACCGTGGCGCAGGGCGGCTTCCACGTGGGCGGCACCCTCCCACCCGGTGGGCACGGGGGCGCCAAACCACAGGCGCGGCAGTTCGGCCACCTGCTTGCCCGCCTCGCCCACCGACGCCCAGCGCACCCGGCCCCGCACCCCCGCCAGAGCGGTGTGGTGGAACCAGCGGCGGCGGTAATCGGGCGCCAGCAGCCAGGCCAGCCAGCCCAAGCCCCAGCCCACGGCGTGCAGCAGTGGCAGCGGCCAGCGGGCCAAAAATCGGAACACAGACAGCATGGTCACACGTCAGGGCATGGGCCGGTGCCTGCACCGCCCAGCGGGTTGGAATTACAATGC
>NZ_JAAQQT010000659.1:0-17360 GCF_011742065.1 Aquabacterium sp. A08 | reverse complement strand
AGGACGGCTAGGAGGGGTCAGCCGGGTGTGCGTTGGTACACCAACTGGCCCACCCGCTGGATGTGGTCCAGCAGTGCCGGGGTGTCGATGGTGTGGTGCAGCACCAGGTCCACCTTCCAGGGGAGAAGCAGGTCGTCGATGCGCTCGTCCAGCGCCCAGAGTGCGTGGGGTGCCAGCGTGGGGGCCATGACGCACAGGTCGATGTCGGAGCCGGGTTGGTGGTTGCCTTTGGCGCGGGAGCCAAACAACACCACCCGCTCTACCTGCGGATGCGCTTGAAAGGCCTGTTGCAACTTTCGCCATGCGTGTTCTGGCAAGCCGGACTGGGGCAGCCAGTGGGGCAGTTCGTCCGCAGGCAGAGCGTTCACTGGGAGGTTAGCCCTTCAATGGGCGCTGGCGCACCAGGCCCAGGGCGTCGTTCAGGCGCTCCAGCGCCCGACCGTAGTTGGCCAGGCGCTGTTGTCAGCGGATGTCGTCGGCAGGTGCGCTCATGCCGCCGCACTTTCCTTCACCACCACCTCGCCCCGCAGCGAATGCGGCAGCGCCTGGGTGATGGTCACGTCCAGCATCTGGCCCACCAGACGGGCGTTGTTCGGCCCCGCGTCGAAGTTAACGATGCGGTTGCATTCGGTGCGGCCCATCAGTTCCTGGGGGTTCTTTTTTGAGGGCCCGGTGACCAGGATGCGTTGCACGGTGCCCACGCGGCTGGCGCTGATGCGTTGCACGTTCTCTTCAATGACGGCTTGCAGGTGCTGCAGGCGCTTCAGCTTCACCTCGTGCGGGGTGTCGTCGGGCAGGTTGGCGGCGGGGGTGCCGGGGCGCGGGCTGAAGATGAAGCTGAAGGACGTGTCGTAGCCCACGTCGGTGATGAGCTTCATCATCTTCTGAAAGTCTTCTTCCGTTTCGCCGGGGAAGCCGACGATGAAGTCGCTGCTCATCGACAGGTCGGGCCGGATGGCGCGCAGCTTGCGGATGGTGCTCTTGTATTCCATCGCGGTGTAGCCGCGCTTCATGGCCATGAGGATCTTGTCCGACCCGTGCTGCACGGGCAGGTGCAGGTGGCTCACCAGCTTGGGGAGCTTGGCGTAGGCCTCGATGAGGCGAGGCGTGAATTCGTTGGGGTGGCTGGTGGTGTAGCGGATGCGTTCGATGCCGGGGATGTCGGCCACGTATTCCAGCAACAGGGCAAAGTCGGCGATCTCGCCGCTGTCGCCCATGGGGCCGCGGTAGGCGTTCACGTTCTGGCCCAGCAGTGTGACTTCTTTCACGCCCTGGTCGGCCAGGCCGGCGACTTCCACCAGCACGTCCTCGAACGGGCGGCTGAATTCCTCGCCCCGGGTGTAGGGCACCACGCAGTAGCTGCAGTACTTGCTGCAGCCTTCCATGATGCTGACGAAGGCGCTGGCGCCGTCCACCTTGGCGGGGGGCAGGTGGTCGAACTTTTCGATTTCGGGGAAGCGGATGTCCACCTGCGGGCGGGCCTGGGCCTGGCGTTCTTCCAGCAACTGCGGCAGGCGGTGCAGGGTTTGGGGGCCAAACACCACGTCCACGAACGGGGCGCGCTTGATGATTTCTTCGCCTTCCTGGCTGGCCACGCAGCCACCCACGCCGATGAGCACGCCTTTTTGCTTGAGGTGCTTGACGCGGCCCAGGTCGCTGAACACTTTTTCCTGCGCCTTTTCGCGCACCGAGCAGGTGTTGAACAGGATGAGGTCGGCTTCGTCCACGTTCTGGGTGGGTTCGTAGCCCTGGGCGGCGCCCAGCACGTCGGCCATTTTGTCCGAGTCGTACTCGTTCATCTGGCAGCCGAAGGTTTTGATGAAGACTTTTTTGCTCATGGGGCGGCAGCGGCGCTGGGGTAAAGCCAGGGGCTGTGTAGAAGTGGAAAGCCCTTGATTTTAAAGGCTTGGCGAGCGCAGCGGGGGTGGTCTACACTTGTCGTACATCAATGCATCACAGGGAGAACACCATGACCGCACTGGCCGCCATGAAACGTTTCATCACGCCACAGGAATACCTGGAGGGCGAACTGCGCAGCGACGTCCGCCACGAGTACGTGGACGGGCAGGTGTATGCCATGGTGGGGGCGAGCCGGGCGCATGGGCGCATCGTGAATGCGGTAGCCTATGCCCTGACGCCGAAAGCGCGACAGCACCGCTGCCAGCTGTTCACCTCGGACATGAAGGTACGCTTGGATTTTGCGGGGCAGGAGGTGTACTACTACCCCGACGTGGTGTTGGTGTGCGACCCGGCAGACGCCGCCACCTACTACACCGAACGCCCGTGCCTGATCGTGGAGGTGCTGTCAGAAAGCACCGAGCGCATCGACCGCCGCGAAAAGCTGCTGGCCTACCAGAAGCTGCCCAGCCTGGAGGCCTACCTGCTGGTGGCGCAGGACGCGCGCCGGGTGGAGGTGTTCCGCCGCGCCACCGGCTGGCGCCACGAGCTGCACACCGAAGGCGCCATCGACCTGCCGTGCCTGGACAGCGCCTTGACGCTGGACGACGTTTACCTGGACGTGGGGTTGTGACCAGGTAGCCGCTGCTGTACTTCCTGCAGCAGGCGGCGTGCCGACGCCACCAACGTGGGCACCTGTTCGTGGGCGGTGTTCAGGGCATCGCTGAGCACGGCGGGGTCGCGAATGTACTCGTGAACCATTTTGTTGCGCATTTGCCGCATGCTCAACCACGCAGAAGCGCTGGGCAGCCAGCCCCATTTTTCGGCCAGGTTGAGGTTGTCAATGACAGGGCCGGGCGTTTGCCCCACCCATCGCAGCAGCGCCGGCAGCAGTTTGTCGCCGGTGGTGTCTTGCAGGCGGCCAAAGCGGGCCACGAAGGCGTCCAGTTTTTCGGATTCTGTGGGGTCGTGGGCCAGGCCCATGACGCGTTCGACGTCGAACGGTTGCGCAAACAAGCGCCCGTCGGTGAGCAGCAGGTGCTGGATTTCCAGCGTCACCACCTCGCACAGGTGGTGCAGGCGTTCGGTGGCGTCGGTCACAGCAGCAGGCCTTCGGCGTGTGCAATGCGGTGGATGGGCAGCTGCAAGAGGTTGGGCGCTTCCAGCAGCACGTCAATGCGCTGGTCGCCCAGGGCCAGTTGCAGCCGGGAGGCCAACTGCGCCGGCAGCAGGGCCGGCCGTGCCACCGGCACCGGGGAGGTCACGAGCAGATCGATGTCGCCGCCCCGCGCGGTGTCGTCCACCCGCGAACCGAACAGCCGCACTTCGGCCCCGGGGCCGAACAGGTCGGCCGTGTGGTGCTTGATCAGTGTGGTTTGCTGGGGAGACAAGCGCATGTGGAAATTCTCGCACGGGCTGGGGTTTCAAGGACGCACGCGCCGCAGCACGGCTTTTTCCAGTTCGAGCAGCACCAGCACCGCTGCGCCTGTGCCGGCGCACAGCGCCAGTTCGGCCGCCGACAGGGGCTGGGTGTGGAACAGCGCCTGCATGAAGGGCACGTAAGTGAACAGGCTTTGCAGCACCGCCACCGCGCCCACGGCGGCCAGTACGCGGGGCGTGCCACGCACCCCCTGCCAGTGGAACGACGGGTTTTTGAGGTAGCGCACGCTGAACAGGTAAAACACCTCCATCGCCACCAGGGTGTTGACGGCCAGGGTGCGGGCGTGTTCCACCGCGTGCCCCTGGGCCAGCGACCACTGGTAGGCGCCAAAAATGCCAGCGGTGAACAGGCCCGACACCAGCAGCACCCGCCACACCACAAAGCCGCTGAGCATGGGTTCGCCCGGTGGGCGGGGGGCGCGGCGCATGACGTCGCGTTCGGTGGGCTCGAAGGCCAGCACCATGGCCAGGGCGATGGAGCTGACCATGTTGACCCACAAAATTTGCGCCGGCGCGATGGGCAGCGCCAGCCCCAGCAGCACCGCCACCAGCAGCGACAGGGATTCGCCGCCGTTGATGGGCAGCAGGAAAGTGACGGTTTTGCGCAGGTTGTCGTACACCGTGCGGCCTTCCTCCACCGCGTGGGCGATGGAGGCGAAGTTGTCGTCGGCCAGCACGATGGCGCCGGCCTGTTTGGCCGCTTCGGTGCCCTTGCGGCCCATGGCCACGCCCACGTCGGCCTGCTTGAGCGCGGGGGCATCGTTGACGCCGTCGCCGGTCATGGCCACCACCTCGCCGCGGGCCTGCAGGGCGCGCACCAGCCGCAGCTTGTGTTCGGGGCTGGCGCGGGCGAACACGTCCACCGACTGCACCGCGTCTTGCAGGGCGGCGTCGTCCAGCGCCTCAATGTCCGGCCCGGTGAGGGCGCGCAAACCGCCGCCCATGCCCAATTGCCCAGCAATGGCGCTGGCGGTGACGGCGTGGTCGCCCGTGATCATCTTGACCCGGATGCCGGCGGCGCGGCACTGGGCCACCGCCTGGATGGCTTCCTGGCGCGGCGGGTCGATGATGCCGACCAGCCCCAGCAGGGTGAGGCCTTGGGCGACGTGGGCGTGGTCCAGCCGCTGGCCAGCGGCCACGGTGGTGCGGGCCAGCGCCAGCACCCGGCGGCCGGCGCGGGCCTGGGCTTCGATGGCGGCGAGCCAGTGGGCGTGGTCCAGCGGTGCGGATTCGCCGTTGGTTTGCAGTTGCCGGTGGCACATGTCCAGCAGGCGTTCGGGTGCGCCCTTGACCCAGACCGTCCATTGGCCGGGGTCGCCGTTGGGGTGGGCGGTGGCCATGTAGCGGTGTTCGGACTCGAACGGCACCACGCCCAGACGCGGGCGCTCCTGCGCCAGTTCGCTGGGGGCGATGCCGGCCTTCATGGCCAGGGTGAGCAGGGCGCCTTCGGTGGGGTCGCCGGCCAGGTGCCACAGGTCGCCCTGGCGGTGCAGGGCGGCGTCGTTGCACAGCGCGGCGGCTTCGGCCAGGGCCAGCAGGGCGGGGGCTTCGCGGAACAGCTCGGCCGGCTGCAGCGTGTGGCCCTGCCGCTGCAGCGTGCCCAGCGGGGCGTAGCCGGCGCCTTCGACGGCGATGGTCTGGTCGGCCAGCACCACCTGCTGCACCGTCATTTCGTTGCGGGTGAGGGTGCCGGTTTTGTCGGAACAGATGACGGTGACCGCGCCCAGCGTTTCCACCGCCGGCAAGCGCCGCACCACCGCGTGGCGGCGCGCCATGCGCTGCACCCCGATGGCCAGGGTGATGGACATGATGGCGGGCAGCCCTTCGGGGATGGCGGCCACGGCCAGGCCGACGGCGGTCATGAACACGTCGGCCACGGCCATGCCGCGCACCAGCACACCGTAGGCGAACAGCGCGGCGGCGGCGCCCAGCACCGCGAAGGTGAGGGTGCGGCCCAGTGCGGCCATTTGCCGCACCAGCGGGGTGGTGGTTTGTTCCACCGTGGCCAGCAGCTTGCCGATGCGGCCCATTTCGGTTTGTGCGCCGGTGGCCACCACCACGGCGGTGCCTTGGCCCTGGGTGACCAGCGTGCCGGCGTAGCCCATGCCCAGGCGGTCGCCCAGGGCGGCGTCGGGCGCCACGGGGTGGGGGGCTTTTTCCACCGGCACCGATTCGCCGGTGAGCGCGGCTTCGTCCACCCGCAGGTTGTGCGTCTGCAGCCAGCGCACGTCGGCGGGCAGGCTGTCGCCCGAGGCCAGAGCAACCACGTCGCCGGGCACCAGGGCGGCGGCGTCCACGTCATGGGCGCGGCCGTCGCGCCAGACGCGGGCGTGCGGCGCCAGCAGGTGGCGGATGGCCTCCAGCGCCTTTTCGGCCTTGCCTTCTTGCAGCACGCCAATGCCGACGTTGAGCAGCACCACCGCGAGGATGACCGCCGCGTCCACCCAATGCGCCATGAAGGCGGTGGTGAGCGCCGCCGCCAGCAGCACGTAGATGAGCAGGTTGTGGAACTGCGCGGCGATGCGCCGCCACAGCGGCGGCGGGGCCACGGTGGCCAGGCGGTTGGGGCCGTGCTGGCGCAGGCGCTGTTCGGCCTCGGCCTGGCCCAGGCCGTGGGCACTGGCGTGCAGGGCCTCCAGTGCCTGGGCGCTGGTGAGCGCATGCCAGGCGGGCGCCGGGCGGGCGGGCGGGGTGGGGGCGGCGGGTGTCATCCGGCGCAGGGCGGGGCGGGCTGGAGAGGGGTGCCGGCCGGGGTGAGGGCGGCGGCCAGGCCGCGGAAAAAGCCCACCAGTTCTGGGCTGACCGGGGCCGCCGTGGCGTCGCTCGTCGGTGGCAGGTGGCCCAGCAGGTGCGCCGCCTGCCACAGGTCGCGCTGCTGGCCGATGCGCAGCTGCCAGCCGCTGGCGCGCCGCGTCCAGCGCCGGGTGCGGCGGGCCTCGGCGGCGGGCAGGGTGGCGGCGATGGCCTCGCTGGCGTAGCGCAGGCGTTTGGCCAGCAGGCGGGCGTCGTGCAGCAGGGCGGGTTGGGTGTGGGCGGCGGCCACCAGCTGTTCCATGCGGCGGTGCCAGCGCGCCAGCCGGCGCGTGGCCCAGTCGCCGTGCGGCGTGGGGGTCGCTGGGGCGGGGTCGATGGGGGCGCCCAGGCCGTGCAGCCAGGCCGTCAGGGCCAGCAGGGCGCCGCCCGCGCCGGGCGTGGCCAGCCGCTGGCGCACCTGGGCGCGGGCGGTGTGGCCGGCGTCGGTCAGGGCGTGCAGGGCGGCGTCCCAGTCGGCCTGGCGGGCGCGGGCGGGGTGGGCGGTGTCGGGCAGGCCGGGCGGGGGGCTCAGGTAGGCCGTGGCCCAGGCGGGCAGGGTGTCGTGGCGGGCCACGTCCAGGTCGCGCAACTGGCCCAGGGCGTCCAGCAGGGGGCGCAGCGCGGTGGTGTCGGGCGCGGCGGGCAGCCAGGGGCGAAGCAGCCGGGTGACGCTGCGCCAGCGCCGCCACGCCACCCGCGCCTGGTGGACGAGCTCGGGCTCGTCGCGGTGCAGCAGGCCCTCCAGGTTGCGGGTGAACTGCTGCAGGATTTCGGCCAGCACCGGGCGCGCCAGGGCCTGGGGGGGCAGGCGTTTTTTCAGGGGCACAGGCTGGGCCTTGGCCACCGGGTGCACAGCGCCGCTGGCCAGGGCGTGGCCGCGCTGGGCCTTGCTCACGTCGCTGGGCAGCAGGGGCAGGTGCTGGGCCAGCTCCTGCGCCAGGGCAAACAGCGCGGCGCGTGGCCCGCTCAGCAGTTCCAGTTCCAGCTCCAGCAGGGGCGTGGTGCGGTCGCCGGCGCGCACGCTGCCGGCGTCCAGCGCCACCTCGATGTCGGTGCCGTTGCGCCTGCGCACGCGCCAGGTGGTGCGCAGGCAATGGGTCTCGAAGCGGGGCTGCAGGGTGGCCAGCAGGGTGCCGTGCGGGTCCAGCGCGTCCCAGGCGGTGCCGTGCAGGGCGGCCGGGTCGAGCCGGCCCTGGGCCACCGGGCTTTCCCATTCGCCGCGCTGGCTCAGGCCGCCGTGCGAGGTGCCCGCGGTCTTGAGCGTCTGGACCCAGCTGCCCGGGCCGGCGTCGCCCGGCGTGCCGATGTGGCGCAGGCGCAGCGCGCAGCGCTGGCGCTGCAGGGCCAGGTCGGGGGTGTCGAAATAGCGGTTGAGCAGCAGCTGCTGTTGCGGGCGGCGCCGGCGCAGGCTGGGGGCGCGGCGCAGGCGTTGCAAGGCCTCGTCGGGCGACAGGCCGGGCACCAGCAGCTTGAGTTCGATTTCCTGGGGCGTGAGCATGGGGCTTAGCTTACACAGTCTGCGGGTTTTCGCCACCCTGGCCGGGTGACGCGCCGCACGGAAGCGCCACGGGTTTCCGGCAAAATGGCTGGCTGACGCGGCCCCGCCGCCCAACCCGAACTGCCGACCATGAGCCACACCCCGCACCCCACCCGCGACACCTCGCACATCCAGCCGCGCGACCGCGCCGAAATCCTGGCCCAGGCGCTGCCCTACATCCGCAAGTTCCACGGCAAGACCATGGTCATCAAGTACGGCGGCAACGCCATGACCGACCCGGAACTGCAGCAGGCCTTTGCCGAGGACGTGGTGCTGCTCAAACTCGTGGGCATCAATCCGGTGGTGGTGCACGGCGGCGGCCCGCAAATTGAAGGGCTGCTCAAGCGCCTGGGCAAGCAGGGCGAGTTCATCCAGGGCATGCGCGTGACCGACCCCGAAACCATGGAGGTGGTGGAGTGGGTGCTGGCCGGCGAGGTGCAGCAGGACATCGTCGGCCTGATCAACCGCGCCGGTGGCAAGGCGGTGGGCCTGACCGGCCGCGACGGCGCCATGATCCACGCCCGCAAGCTGCGCATGGTGGACCAGAAAGACCCGAGCAAGGAACACGACGTGGGCCAGGTGGGCGACATCGTCGGCATCGACCCCAGCGTGGTCAAGGCGCTGCAGGAGGACCAGTTCATTCCGGTGGTCAGCCCCATTGGGTTTGGCGAGCACAACGAGAGCTACAACATCAACGCCGACGTGGTGGCGGCCAAGCTGGCCACGGTGCTGCAGGCCGAAAAACTGCTGATGCTGACCAACATCCCCGGCGTGCTGGACAAGGACGGCCAGCTGCTGCCGTCGCTGACCATGAAGCGCATCGACGAACTGGTGGCCGACGGCACCATCAGCGGCGGCATGATCCCGAAAATTGCCGGCGCACTGGACGCGGCCAAGAGCGGGGTGAACGCGGTGCACATCATCGACGGCCGGGTGCCCCACGCCATGCTGCTGGAGATCCTGAGCGACCAGGCCTTCGGCACCATGATCCGTTCGCACTGACCGCGCCATGGCCACCCGCCCCGCGCCCGGCGAACGCCGCCTGCAGATTTTGCAGGCCCTGGCCGACATGCTGCAGACCCCCGGGGGCGAGCGGGTGACCACCGCCGCATTGGCCACGCGCCTGGGCGTGAGCGAGGCGGCGCTGTACCGCCACTTCGCCAGCAAGGCGCAGATGTTCGAGGGGCTGATCGACTTCGTCGAGCAAAGCGTGTTTGGCCTGATCCAGCAGATCGAGGCGCGCCAGCCGCAGCCGCTGGCGCAGGTGCCGCTGGTGGTGACGATGGTGCTGCAGTTCGCCGAGAAAAACCCCGGCATGGCCCGGGTGATGGCCGGCGATGCGCTGGTGGGCGAGCACGAGCGCCTGACCGCGCGCGTGGCCCTGCTGTTCGACAAGCTGGAAAGCGCGCTGAAGCTGCGCCTGCGCGAGGCCGGCCACCCCGACGCGGTGGCGCTGGGCGCGGTGCTGGTGGCCTTTGTGACCGGGCGCCTGCAGCGCTACGCGCGCAGCGGCTTCCAGCGCCCTCCCACCGAACACCTGGCCGACTGCCTGCGGGTGATGCTGACGGCCTGACGGCCACCCCCGGGTTTACCCCGGGGCCGCGCGGGTTGACGCGCCCGGCTTTGCCTCTAAAATAGTACGACCGTTCGTTTTATTTTGGATGCCATGACCGCCGCCACCGCCCCCCGCACCGCCCGCAGCCAGAAAGCCCTGCACAAAGGCCAGCAGACCAAGGCCGCCATTGTGGACGCGGCCCTGGCCCTGGCCGCCCAGGTCGGGCTGGAGGGCTTGAGCATCGGCGCCATTGCCGAAATCACGCAGATGAGCAAGTCCGGCGTGTTCGCCCACTTCGGCTCGCGCGAGGAACTGCAGATATCGGTGGTGCACGAGTACCACCGCCGCTTCGAGGCCGAGGTGTTCACCCCCGCGCTGCAAGAGCCGCGCGGCCTGCCGCGCCTGCGCGCCCTGTTCGACAACTGGATGCGCCAGACCTCGCTGGAGATCGACTCGGGCTGCATCTACATCAGCGGCGCGGTGGAGTTCGACGACCGCCCCGGCCCGGTGCACGACGCGCTGGTGGCCACCATGAACACCTGGCAGTCGGCCATGCACCGGGCGGTGGAACTGGCGATTGCCGAAGGCCACCTGCAGGCCCAGGCCGACCCCGGGCAGCTCGCGTTCGAGATCCACGGCCTGATCCTGGCCCTGCACTACGAGGCCCGCTTCCTGCGCAACCCCAAGGGCCTGGCCCGCGCCCGCCAGGGCTTCGACAACATCGTCGCCCGCAACCTGCCCTGACCCGTTTTTTCCCCGACCCACACCCATCCCAGGAGACCGCCATGCCCAGCTACACCCCGCCCCTGCGCGACATGCAATTCGTGCTGCACGAAGTGCTGAACGTGACCGACGAACTGAAGGTGTGCCCGCCGCACGCCGAGATCGACGCCGACACCATCAACGCCGTGCTGGAAGAAGGCGGCAAGTTCGCCGCCGGGGTGGCGTTTCCGCTGAACATCAGCGGCGACGCCGAGGGCTGTGTGCTGGACAAAACCACCCACGAGGTGCGCACCCCCAGCGGCTTCAAGGCCGCTTACCAGACCTATGTGGACGGCGGCTGGCCGGCGCTGAGCTGCGACCCCGAATACGGTGGCCAGGGCCTGCCGTTCGTGGTGAACCAGTGCTTTTACGAAATGCTCAACAGCGCCAACCAGGCCTGGACCATGTACCCCGGCCTGAGCCACGGCGCCTACGAATGCCTGCACGCCCACGGTTCGCCCGAGCAAAAAGCCCTGTACCTGCCCAAGCTGACCAGCGGCGAGTGGACCGGCACCATGTGCCTGACCGAGCCCCACTGCGGCACCGACCTGGGCCTGCTGCGCACCAAGGCCGAACCGCAGGCCGACGGCAGTTACCGCATCACCGGCCAGAAGATTTTCATTTCCGCCGGCGAGCACGACATGGCCGCCAACATCGTGCACCTGGTGCTGGCCCGCTTGCCCGACGCGCCCAAGGGCAGCAAAGGCATCAGCCTGTTCCTGGTGCCCAAGTTCCACGTCAACGCCGACGGCTCGCTGGGCGGGCGCAACGGCATTCACTGCGGCGGCCTGGAGCACAAAATGGGCATCCACGGCAACGCCACCGCGCAAATGGTGCTGGACGGCGCCGTGGGCACCCTGGTGGGCCAGCCGCACAAGGGCCTGCAGGCCATGTTCGTGATGATGAACGCCGCCCGCCTGGGCGTGGGCAACCAGAGCCTGGGCCTGACCGAGGTGGCCTTCCAGAACGCGCTGGCCTACGCCAAAGACCGGCTGCAAATGCGTTCCCTGACCGGCACCAAGGCCAAGGACAAAGAGGCCGATCCCATCATCGTCCACCCCGACGTGCGCAAGATGCTGCTGACCGCCAAGGCCTACGCCGAAGGCGGCCGCGCCCTGCTGTGCTACAGCGCCGTGCTGCTGGACAAAGAGCTGCACCACCCCGATGAAAAGGTGCGCGCCGACAGCGCCGAACTGCTGGCGCTGCTCACCCCCATCGTCAAGGCCTTCCTGACCGACAACGGCTTCAACGCCGCGGTGATGTGCCAGCAGGTGTACGGCGGCCACGGCTTCATCAAGGAATGGGGCATGGAGCAGTTCGTGCGCGACGCCCGCATCAACATGATTTACGAAGGCACGAACACCGTGCAGTCGCTCGATTTGCTGGGCCGCAAGGTGCTGGGCAACAACGGCGCCAGCCTGAAGAAGTTCGCCAAGCTGATTGGCCGCCTGGTGGAAGAAGAGGGCGTGAACGAGAAGATGGCCGAGTTCATCAACCCGCTGGCCGGGTTGGGCGAGCAGATGACCAAGTTCACCACCGAAATCGGCTTCAAGGGCTTCCAGAACCCGGACGAGGTGGGTGCCGCAGCGGTGGACTACCTGCGCGTGGCCGGTCACCTGGTGTTTGGGTACTTCTTCGCGCGCATGGCGTCGGTGGCGTTGAAGCAGATCGCTGCCGGCAGCACCGACCCCTTCTACACCGCCAAGCTGCAGACCGCGCGCTTCTACTTCGCCAAGCTGTTCCCGGAAACCGCCACGCTGATGCGCACTGCCCGCGCCGGCAGCCGCGTGCTGATGGACACCGACGCCGCCCTGGCCTGAGCCCCGCACGGCTGCCCCGACACAAGGAAACACCATGTCCCGTTTCACCGTGAAACAAGTCGCCGTGCTGGGTGCCGGCGTGATGGGGGCGCAGATCGCGGCGCACCTCGTCAACTGCCAGGTGCCCGTCATCTTGTTCGACCTGCCCGACTCGACATCGGCCGACAAAAACGGCATCGCTACCCGGGCCATTACTAACCTGAAAAAACTCAAGCCCAGCCCCTTGGGCGTGGCCAGCGACGCCGACTTGATCCGGCCCGCCAACTACGAAGAGCACTCGGAACTGCTGCGCGGTTGCGACCTGATCATCGAAGCCATTGCGGAACGCCTGGACTGGAAGCGCGACCTGTACGCCAAGATCGCCCCGTTCGTGGCCGAAGGCGCGATTCTGGCGTCCAACACCTCGGGCCTGTCGATCGGCGCCTTGGGCGAGGCGCTGCCCGAAGCCCTGCGCCCGCGCTTTTGCGGCATCCACTTTTTCAACCCGCCGCGCTACATGCCGCTGGTGGAACTGATCGCCACCCCGGCCACCCAGCCGCCTGTGCTGGACCAGTTGGAAGCCTTCGTGACCACCGGCCTGGGCAAGAACGTGGTGCGCGCCAAGGACACGCCCAACTTCATCGCCAACCGCATCGGCATCGCCGGCATGCTGTCCACCCTGCACGAGGCCGAGCGCCTGGGCCTGAGCTACGACGTGGTGGACGACCTGACCGGCAAGCGCCTGGGCCGCGCCAGCAGCGGCACCTTCCGCACCGCCGACGTGGTGGGCCTGGACACGATGGCCCACGTCATCAAGACCATGCAGACCGCCCTGAACGCGCAGAGCGACCCGTTCTACGGCAGCTTTGCCACGCCCACCGTGTTGCAGACGCTGCTGAAGATGGGGAACCTGGGCCAGAAAACCAAGGCCGGTTTCTTCAAGCGTGTGGGCCGCGAGACCTTCCGTTTTGAGCTGGAGAGCAAGGACTACATCCCCGCCGGGCAAAAAGCCGACGAGGTGTACGGCCGCATGCTGAAAAAGCCCGCCGCCGAGCGCCTGAAGCTGCTGCGCCACGCCGAAGGCCCGCAAGGCCAGTTTCTGTGGGCGATTCTGCGCAACGGCTTCCACTACGCCGCGGTGCACCTGGCCGGTATTGCCGACAACGCGCGCGACCTGGACCAGGCCATGCGCTGGGGCTACGGCATGCAGCAAGGCCCGTTCGAGCTGTGGCAAGAGGCCGGTTGGCTGGCCGTGGCGCAGATGATCCAGGAGGACATCGACGCCGGTAAAACGCTGTGCAGTGCGCCGCTGCCCGACTGGGTATTCCACGGCCCGGTGGCCGAGCGCGGCGGCGTGCACCAGCCCGAAGGTTCGTGGAACCCGTCCAAAGGCAGCTTTGACCCCAAGCGCCAGTTGCCCGTGTACCAGCGCCAAATCTTCCGCGAACCGGTGCTGGGCGAGGCCGCGCCGGTGTTCCAAACCGCTGGCAAAACTGTCCATGAGGACGCCGACATCCGCCTCTGGACGCTCGACAACGAAGTGCTGATCGCCAGCATCAAGAGCAAGATGCATGCGATCGGCCCCGGCGTGACCGAGGGCCTGGGCCGCGCCGTGGACCTGGCCGAAGCCAGCTACCAGGGCCTGGTGGTGTGGTCGGGCGACGAGCCCTTCAGCGTGGGCGCCGACCTGCAGGCCGTGATGCCCGCCTTCATCGCCGCCGGCGTGGCGGCCATTGAGGACGTGGAAGCCGAAATGCAGCGGGTGATGCTGAAGCTGCGCTACGCCCAGGTGCCCACCGTGGCCGCCGTGCGTGGCATGGCGCTGGGCGGTGGCTGCGAACTGGCGGTGCACTGCGCCCGCCGCGTGGCGCACCTGGAAAGCTACATCGGCCTGGTGGAAGTGGGCGTGGGCCTGGTGCCCGGCGCCGGCGGCCTGACCTACATCGCCCGCCGTGCGGCGGAGAACGCCCAAGCCAGCACCGGCACCGACCTGCTGCCCTTCCTGAGCGAAGGCTTCAAGGCCGCCGCCATGGCCACCGTGGGCACCAGCGCGCTGGAAAGCCGCAAGATCGGCTACCTGCTGGACAGCGACCGCGTGGTGCCGCACAAGGACGAGTTGCTCTACGTGGCCATTGCCGAAGCCAAGGCCATGGCCAACGCCGGCTACCGCCCGCCGCTGAAACGCCTGTTCCCGGTGGGGGGACGCTCGGTCAAGGCCACCATCCTGGGCTCGTTGGTGAACATGCGCGACGGCGGCTACATCAGCGAGCACGATTTCCACATCGCCGGCCTGATCGCCCACGTGCTGACCGGCGGTGACGTGGAAGCCGGCACCCTGGTGAGCGAGGAATACCTGATGCAACTGGAGCGCCAGGCCTTCTGCAGCCTGATCGTCCACCCCAAGACGCAAGCGCGCATTCTGGGCATGCTGTCCACCGGCAAACCCCTGCGTAACTGATGCGGAGCACCGACATGAAACACCTTCAAGACGCCTACATCGTCGCGGCCACCCGCACCCCCATCGGCAAGTCGCACAGGGGCTATTTCAAGCACACCCGGCCCGACGACCTGCTGGCCCACGTGCTGCGCGCGGCCGTGGCCCAGGCCCCGGGGCTGGACCCGGCGGCCATCGAAGACGTGATCTGTGGCTGTGCCATCCCCGAAGCCCAGCAGGGCCTGAACGTGGCCCGTGTGGGCGCGGTGCTGGCCGGCCTGCCCCAGAGCGTGGGCGGCATCACCGTCAACCGCTTCTGCGCCTCGGGCCTGAGCGCGGTGCAGATGGCCGCCGACCGCATCCGCGTGGGCGAGGCCGACGTGATGATCGCCGCCGGCGTGGAAAGCATGAGCCTGGTGCCCATGATGGGCAACGCGCCCAGCCTGTCGCCCAGCATTTTTGCCAACACCGCCAACGTGGACGACTACGGCATCGCCTACGGCATGGGCTTGACCGCCGAAAAAGTGGCCCAGCAGTGGCGGGTGAGCCGCGACGCGCAGGACGCCTTCGCCCTGCAGTCGCACCAGCGCGCCCTGGCCGCGCAGGCTGCCGGCGAATTCGCCGACGAAATCACCCCGGTGGACGTCACCCAGCGCGAGCTGGACCTGGCCAGCGGCGAAGTGCGCATCAGCCAGCGCACCGTCAGCCTGGACGAAGGCGCGCGCCCCGACACCTCGCTGGAAGGGCTGGCCAAGCTCAAGCCGGCCTTTGCCATACCGCGCCGGGCCGACGGCACGCCCACCGGCCTGGGCAGCGTGACCGCCGGCAACAGCTCGCAAACGTCGGACGGCGCCGGTGCCCTGATTCTGGCCAGCGAAGCGGCGGTGAAGCGCTTCGGCCTCACGCCGCTGGCGCGTTTCGTCAGCTATGCGTCACGCGGCGTGCCGCCGCACATCATGGGCATCGGGCCGATCGAGGCCATCCCGGCCGCGTTGAAAGCCGGCGGCCTGTCGCAGAACGACCTGGACTGGATCGAGCTGAACGAGGCTTTCGCCGCACAGTCGCTGGCGGTGATGCACCAGCTCGGCCTGGACCCGGCCAAGGTCAACCCCAACGGTGGCGCCATCGCCCTGGGCCACCCGCTGGGCGCCACCGGCGCTATCCGTTCCGCGACAGTGGTGCACGCGCTGCGCCGCCACAATCGGCGTTACGGCATGGTGACCATGTGCGTGGGCATGGGGCAGGGCGCGGCGGGCATTTTCGAACGCGTCTGACCCACCCGCAGGGGCTGCCAAGGCAGCCCCTTTTGCCGCCCCCACACCAGAACAACAGGAGACCCGATTGACCACAGCTCCCTCCAGCGGCGGCGCGCACCCGTTTGACGAGGCCATGGCGCTGCAGCCACAGCCCACGGCCGGCGCGCCCGCGCCGGGCACCCGGTGCTGGCAGGGCCGGGCCCACCCCGGCTACCAGAACATGGTGGGGCCGTTCGGCGGCGTCACCGCAGCGCAGGCGCTCAACGCCGTGCTGCAACACCCGGACCGGCTGGGCGAGCCCGTCACGCTCACCGTCAACTTCGCCGCGGCGGTGGACCCGGCCACCCCGTTCCGGCTGGAAGCCACCCCGGCCCGCACCAACCGCTCCACCCAGCACTGGACGCTGCGCATGCTGCAGCCCGACGCCCACGGCGCCGACCAGGTGGTGCTGACCGGCAGCGCCGTCACCGCCGTGCGCCGCGACACCTGGAGCGCGACGGACGCCGTGATGCCCCAGCTGCCGCCGCCCGACGCTGTCGCCCCCACCCCCTGGGGCGGGCCCATTCCGTGGATACAGCGCTACGACTTCCGCTTGTGCGAAGGCAGCCTGCCCCAGCACTGGGACGGCAGCGAAGCCGACAGCCTGACCCGGCTCTGGCTGCGCGACGAGCCGCCCCGCCCGCTGGACTTCTGCAGCCTGACCGCCTGTGCCGACGCCTTCTTCCCGCGCGTCTGGCGCCGCCGGGCGCTGATGACGCCCATCGGCACCGTGTCCATGACCGTGTACTTCCACGCCAGCCGCGCCGAACTGGCCGCCACCGGCACCGGGCACCTGCTCGGCCAGGCGCGGGCACAATCGTTTTTCAACGGCTATTTCGACCAAAGCGCCGAACTCTGGAACCCCGCCGGCCACCTGCTGGCCACCACCCACCAGATCGTCTATTTCAAGGAGTGAACCCCATGTCCGACATCCTGAGCCACGTCGACGGCGGCGTGATGACGCTGACCTTCAACCGCCTGGCGCGCAAGAATTCCCTGACCGCCGCCATGTACGCCACCCTGGCCGACGCGCTGGAACAGGCCCAGGCCGACGCCAGCGTGCGCGTGGTGGTGCTGCAGGGCGACGAGGCCATCTTCAGCGCCGGCAACGACGTGGGCGACTTCCTCAACGCCCCGCCGGCCGACCAGAACACCCCGGTGTTCCGCTTCCTGCGCAACATCGCCAGCTTCCCCAAACCGCTGGTGGCTGCTGTCTGCGGCCCGGCCGTGGGCATCGGCACCACCCTGCTGTTCCACTGCGACCTGGTGTATGCCGGCGACAACGCCGCCTTCTCCATGCCCTTCGTCAACCTGGGGCTGTGCGCCGAAGGCGCGTCCAGCCTGCTGGCGCCGCAAATGTTCGGCTACCACCGCGCCGCCGAAGCCCTGCTGCTGGGCGACGCCTTCTACGCCGAAGCCGCGCTGGAAGTGGGCCTGGTGAACAAGGTGCTGCCGCCCAGCGAAGCCAACGGCTACGCCCAGGCCGTGGCGCGCAAGCTGGCCGCCAAACCCCTGAGCAGCCTGGTGGAAACCAAACGCCTCATGAAAAAAGGCCAGCAGGCCCTGGTGCTGCAGACCATGGCCGAAGAGGGTGACGTGTTCGGCCGCATGCTGCGCGAACCCGCCGCCAAAGAGGCGTTTTCGGCCTTTCTGCAAAAGCGCCAACCGGATTTTTCGCAGGTATGAGCAAACCCATCGTCCACCCCCCCGCCGCGCCGGTGGTGTTTGAGCCCGAGTTCATCGAGGGCGTGCGCCAGATCTTCGAGGAAAAAATCGTCTTCAACACCGTGCTGGGGCTGAAGATCACCGCCATCGCGCCCGAGCAGGTCACGGCCCGCATCGACATGCG
>NZ_JAAQQT010000658.1:0-9019 GCF_011742065.1 Aquabacterium sp. A08 | reverse complement strand
CCACGGGGTTGCCAGCGCCTTGTTCTGGTCGATCAGCCCTTCGCGCTGCAGCCGCTCGCGGATCTCGCGCTTGCGGGCTTCCAGGTCTCCCAGGGTGTAGTCGGCGTCGATGGCGTCGATCTCCAGGCTGAAGCCGTACTGGGGCTTGAAGACCGGGCGGGCGCGCACCAGCAGTTTGATGCCCGGTCCGACCTGGGCGCCGGTGGCTTGTTCGAAGGCAGGCAGGATGCGTTCGGCCTGGTTGGCCCAGATGGCGGCGTTGGATTTCGCAATGACCACCCCACGCTCGTCGCGCTCGGAGACTTCGAGGTAGACGTGGCCGTTGCGCAGGCGGGCGTCCACCACCTCGACCAGGGTCCAGACGCCTTCGCGGTAGGCAGCGGCCACGGCCTGGGACACGCCTGAGAGCAGGCGGGACAGGGGAATACCTTTGCCGGTGGGCAGGCTCATTGCGGGTGAAGACGCTGAGCTGGGTGTGGCGACGGCGGGCAGGCTCTCTGCCGAAGCCACGTGCTGCGCTCGAAGGTCGGCTGGCAACCAGGTGGCGAAAGGGGCCAGGTCGCGGCCTTCGGGCACGTACCATTGACGGCGGCCCGCGTCCCAGCGCGCGCCCAGGGCCTTGACCTGATCCTTCTCGGCGTAAGGGGTGACGAGGTAGGTGCCGTTCATCGTGTCCAGGCTCTGGGGAATGGGTGTGGGTGTACCTGTGTCACTCCAGCACCAGCCGGATCTCGGTCAGCTTCCAATCGGCAAACCCGCTGCGCTCGACGACGAAGCCGGGCTGCGGATCGTCCGCGCCCACCCCGGGTTCGCGGCCGTAGGCAATCAGCTTGTCTACGCTGGCGCGCTCGAAGGTCCACTCGATCTTTCTGGGCTTCTCGGCCGGGACTGGTGTCTGGCCGGACGGGTGACCGGGCTCTTGCGCGCCGGGGCTGTTCCCGCCTTGGCCCAGCTGGAGCTTGCGGGCCTGCATCAGGTTCATGACCATCTCGGGGCGCATGACCGCATCGACCATCTGGTTGACCAGGGCCAGACCCAGCATGGCGCCGAACGATTCGGCCCCGCTCATCCCTTGGCCGGTGGACTCGAGGACGAAGGCACCCATTTGGCCTTTGAAGCTCTCGCGCAGTTTGGGGTAGTCCACCCGTTCGTTGAAGGCATCGGCATTGCCAGTGTCTGCCGCTTCCTGGGTGGCTTGGACCGCCAGGTAAGGCGAGTAGTACCAGTAGCCGCCGGTGGCCATACCAATCGTGACGGCCAGTGCGCCGATGAGCTTGGACTTCATGGTGGACTCCCTGGAGGTGTTGTGCTTGTGGGTTGCGTGCTGGCCTGTGCCAAGACAACGACACTTTGCCACAGCCGTCACACCACCTCGGTGGCCTCGATCACCAGCCGGTGAATGCGCGCCCCCTGGGTCTGAGCAATGGCCCGCAACCGCAACTCCTGATCCGACTCAACCGTGAGGCGGCAGTGGTAATCCAGTCCGTCGGCCGGGCAGTGGCTGTCGATGCGCCGGCCCCACTGGCGGCGACCGTCGATCTCGAACACCAGTTCGTGCCAGGGGTGGGGTTCAGTGGCCGCCGCCTTGACTTCCAGGCTCACGTCGATGTCGAAGGTGCGGGATCGGTGCAGTGCGGCGGGCACGTTGAGCACCGCCACCGAATCGCCGCCGGCATCGCACGTCCAGTGCTCAAGTTTCATCTTGGTGGGCTCCTTCAACGCGGACGTTGAGCCTGGGCTTCGATTTCGGCTTGAAGGAGGCGTCTGCGGTATTCGATAGGTTGTTCGCACGGGGCGTCTGTGTGATACCAGGCCATGCTGGGGTGCGGTTGATGTGGGTGAGCGCCTGGACAGGCTGGCGACGGGTGCGCGCAAACCATTGCTCAGGCCGTCGGACGTGCAGGGGAATTGTCCCTTTCCCCGTTTGGGAGATATCCAGGACAAGGAATGCACCCACACCGAACCGGCACAAACTGGACCCAGCCATCGTGAACAGAGTAGGATTTACGTAGGCATTTGAGGGGCACAGCACCGTATTCTTCAACCAAATGCATGACTTGGAGCCATGTCTTGCAAACATCCCGCTTCGGACGCCAGGCCTGCACCGGGCGTTGATCCCGTCGACCACTTGCATCTGCTCGAAAGCCTGCGCGAGGTGGTTTGGGCACTCGATGTGGACAGCCTGAAATTCCAGTACGTCAGCCCCCACGTCCACCACATGCTCGGATACCCCCCAGGACAGGTCATGGAGCAAACACTCGGTGCATGGCTGCCGCCCACTCAGCGCGAACAGACGCTCGAACTTGTGCGAACCAGGGCCCAGGCGTTCAGGTCGGGGCGCATCAACGAAGACACCCACTTTATCGATGAGATCGAACAGCTCAAGTCGGACGGAACGCCGCTGTGGACCGAGGTGCTGACCAACTTCCGGCACCATGCCGACAGTGACCGCCTGATGATGTACGGCACCACCCGAGACATCGACGCCCGCAAGCGCTACGAACAGGCGCTCTTGTCCGCCCAGACCGAAACCGAGCGCATCAACCAGGCCTTGAAGGAGGCCAACGACGAACTGGTCCGGATGGCCGCCCTGGCCCAGCAGCAGGTCGAGCGGGAACGCAGCCAGCGCGAAGAGCAAGAAAAGCTGTTCGCCATGTTGGCGCACGAGCTCAAGACGCCGTTGGCCGCCATCGGCATGCTGGCCGAGACGGTCCAGCGCCAGGACGGCGCCGAGATCAGCCGCGCGGTTCGCGACATGAACGACGTCATTGAGCGGTGCATCCAGTCGGGACAGCTGGGCGACAACCGCCTCCTGCCTCGGCTGGAGGCGTGCGACGCTGTGGCGCTGGTGCAGCGCGCGATCACGGAAAGCCGGTGGCACGCCCGGCTGGACCTGACGTGCGAGGCAGCATCCCCGCCCTTGAACAGTGACCCACCCATGCTGCGCACGATCCTGGACAACCTGATCGACAACGCGGCGAAGTACAGCCCCCGGCAGAGTCGCATCCGGGTACTGACCGGCACAGACAGCCGCGCGGGCACCCCGGGCTGGACCGTCCAGGTCATCAACGAGCCAGGCACCGCGGGCTGGCCCGATCCGGAGCAGTTGTTTGTGAAGTACTACCGGGCGCCGCACGCGCACCGCCAGATCGGCGCGGGTCTGGGGCTGTTCCTGATCGCCGGCCTGGCCCGTCTGCTGGGTGGACACATCGACTACGTGCCGACCTCCACACACATCCGCTTTGTCTGCTGGTTGCCGCTGGATGCCTCGGAGCCCTCGGCATGAACATCCTGGTGATCGAAGACAACGACAGCCTGCGCCATGCCACGGTGCAAATGCTCAACCGCAACGGGCACCGGGCCAGCGGGCTGGTCTGCGCCGAAGACATCGATGACATGCCGCTGGACCCGGCACCCGACCTGTACCTGATCGACCTGAACCTGCCTGGCGAAGACGGACTGAGCCTGTCCCGGCGCCTGCGCGCGGCGCAGCCCTACGTTGGGATCATCATGGTGACGGCCAGGGGCCAGGTGGATGACAAACTGGCTGGCTACGAAAGCGGGGCCGACATTTACCTGCCCAAACCGGTGGACCCGGCCGAACTGCTGGCGGCCGTGTGCACGCTGGGGCGACGCCTCGACGCCCCGAGGCCTGCCACCGGCCTGCCCCAGGCCAGCGCGTTCCGCGTGGAGTTGGCCACGCGCACACTGCACGGCCCCAACGGCACCGAGACGCTGTCCGAAAGCGAATTGAGCACGCTGACCGGACTGAGCCGAGCCAAGTCGCGGCGGCTGGAAACCTGGCAGATCATGCACATGATCGGCGTCGATCCAGAGACCTACTCCAAAGCCTCGCTGGAGGTCCGCATGGTCCGGCTGCGGCAGAAACTGCACCGGGTCGGGGCTCCCACCGGGGCGATACCGCCCGTCAGGGGCTACGGCTACCGCCTCGATCTCGACCTGCAGTGTTACTGAGGCCAGGGCTGCCGTGGCCCTGAGGTAGGGTTTCTGTAGGGCTGGGACAGACGCGCACCCTTATTGTCCTAGACATCCACTCTGGATGTGCTGCCGCCAGTCCCATGCCTGGGCAAATCGCCCCAATCCGTGCCCCAGCAGCCGAGAGTGAGCCGCCTCCTGCCCCATATCCCCATGCTCTCGCCCTTGCCTCTGCCTGCTTGCGACACCCCCACGACCTCCCCGGAGCGCATTGGCCTGCTGTGCCATGACGCACAAGACGTCTCAGCGCTGGTGGAGGCGCTCATCGGTCACGGCTACGACTGCGAAGCCTTCACGAACACGACGGAACTGGGTCAGTCGCTGGCCCACACCCCGCTGGCGGCCGTGCTGGTCATGCACCCCCACCTGCTGAGGGATCGGGACGGGCTGGTCACGTTGCGGGCGCAACTCGGGGCGTTCAGAGAACTGGTCGCCGTGTGCGACCAGACCGACATCCAAGCGCGGCTGACCAGCGTGCGCGCCGGCGTGACCAGACACCTGCTTTGGCCCTTGCCACCGGTGGACCTCTGCGCGGCACTGGACGAATGGCTGAGTCACCAGAGACGGCGCCCACACCGGGTCCTGATCGTGGACGACTCCGCCGTCACCCTGCGGCACCACGCCCAGATGCTGACCAACATCGGCCTGGATGTGCTCACGCTCAGACAGCCGCTGCAACTGCTGGAGGCTGTCCACAGCTACCGGCCCGACGTGGTCGTGCTCGACATGTACATGCCGGAGGTGAACGGCATAGAACTGGCGGCTGTCTTGAGACAAGAGGCGGCGCTGATCCAGACCCCCATTCTGTTCCTCTCCAGCGAGGAGGAGCTGGACCTGCAGCTGCAGGCCTTGAACGCCGGCGGCGATTATTTCCTGCTCAAACCGGTCACACCGGTGAACCTGGTTGGGGTCGTCTCCACCCTGGCCGAGCGCTCGCGCAAGGCCAGGCGCCTGTGCCCAATGGCCGCCCCCCTGGCCCCAGACAACAAGCCGTGAATGCTGCGCCGGGGCTTGCACACGCCGTGCTTTGCGGTCCACACACCGCAATCGTGGTCCATGCCCCGGTGACCGAATCTGTGCTCTTTCCCTGAACCCCCTGCTCCACGAAGGTCCCCATGCGCCGTCTGACCCTTGCCCAGCGACTGCTGCTGTCTAGCGCCGTGCTGCTCACCTTGATGACGGTCACGGCCGTCACGGTCTGGGTCATGATGGGCAAAGTGGTCGACGCAGCGGACCGCATCAACCAGGTCAACGTCCCTCAACTTGGCCTGATTGGCGAGTTGGAGCTCAACGTCACCCGGTCCTCGCTGCAACTGCGCCACGCCATCCTGTCGCGCGACGAGCAGGAACTCAACACCACGCTGCAAGACATTGCCGCCAAAAAAGCCATGCTGCAGCAAACCCTGGACCGCTTCGGACAGGGCATGACAGACGAGGCGGGACGCGCCGCCTTTGCGCCACTGCCCGCACTGATGAACACCTTCTGGCAGGTGGCCGAGCAGAACGTGGCCCTGATCGTGGCCGGCCAGCGTGAAGAGGCGTTTGCCTTTCTGGTCGACCAGACCATCCCCAGCCGCAACCGGCTGCTGGCCCCGCTCGCCGCGGAAAAATCCCGTCAGAGTGAGGCCCTGTCCCAGCGGATCACCGAAATCACCGAGCTTTCGCTCCTGGACCGCAACGTGGTGGTGGTGGCCGTGCTGCTGATCGCTGCGGGCCTCCTGGGCTTGACGGCGTACCTGCGTGTGGTCACCCGCGAACTTGGCGGCGACCCGGCCGTGCTCAAGCAGGTGGTCGAGGCGGTGGCCGCCGGTGACCTCACCGTCGCGATCCGCACACGGGCGGGGGACGAGCGCAGCACCCTGCACTCGCTGCGCCTGATGACCCAGCGACTGGAAACCTCGGTGGCAGGCGTGAGACAAACCGCCGAGCAAGTGGCCAATGCCAGTGCGGAAATTGCCTCGGGCAACCACGACCTGTCACGGCGCACGGAGCAGCAAGCCAGCGCCTTGGAGCAGACCGCGGCCTCCATGGAGGAGCTCAGCAGCACCATCGGCCACAACTCTCAAAGCAGCCAGAGCGCGAGCGCCATGGTGGTGCATGCCACCGAACTGGCGCAGCGCGGCCAACGCGTGATGAACGAAGTGACCGCGACGATGGCCGCCATCGCCGACAGCAGCCGGCAAATCAACGACATCACCGCCACCATCGACAGCCTGGCGTTCCAGACCAACATCCTGGCGCTCAACGCGGCCGTCGAGGCGGCCAGGGCCGGCGAGCAAGGGCGTGGTTTTGCGGTCGTCGCCGGTGAAGTGCGCAGCCTGGCCCAGCGCAGCGCGCACGCGGCCAAAGAAATCCGCGTCCTCATTGACAACAGCGGCCAGCGGGTGAAGCTCGGTGGCGAGCTGGTGGGCCGCGCCGAGGCGAACATGGGCGAGATCGTCCAGACCGTGAAAGAAGCCAGCGCGTTGATGACCAAGATCAGCGAAGCGAGCTTGGAGCAAAGCCACGGCGTGCAACAGGCCACCGAGGCGATCGCCCACATGGACCAGGCTACCCAACAGAACGCGGCGCTGGTGGAGGAAATGGCAGCGGCCGCGCAGAGCCTTCAACAACAGGCCCAGACGCTGCTGGCGGAGGTGGGGGTGTTCCGCATCGCCGCTTCGTCACCGCAGCAGCTTCGGTTGTCGCGGCCATGAAGGCTGTGCAGCCCGGCACCGCCCCAGCCCCCACGTTGGGCCAGCCATCCGGCCACTCAGGCACTCCCCCCACAGGAGATGACGCCATTCAGAGGTCACTGGCTCAGGCATTGCGTGCGCCCATGAACGCCATCCTGGGGTTCGGTCAATTGCTGGAATGCGACCCCAACCTGAGCCCTGGACAGCACGAATGTGTCCGCGACATCCTGCAGGCCGCGCACCAGATCATGGAAACGGTCGTTCGCCTGGAGCAGCAGAGCCTGACGGCAAGCTCAGAACAAAACGGATCCAACGCTCGTCGGGGACATAACGGACATCACCAGCCAGGGCGCGCATCAGATTCCTGACCAGGTACAAGCCCAGGCCGGTGCCCGATTGGCGCCGGGCCTGGGTGGAGCGGTAGTACTTGTGGAACACCTGGTCGGGATCGGGCCACCCCGCAACCCCAGGTGGGTTGCGCACCGTGATGTGCAGGACAGCCCCTTGGGCAGGGCGCTGGAGCTCGACCTCGATGGGGCCGTCGGTGTGCGCGTATTTGCAGGCGTTCTCGAGGAGGTTGTTCAGCGCAATCAGCAACAGCTGTGGGTCCGTTGAAACCAGGCAAGGCTGGGCGGCCGAGAAGCCGATCCGGCCAGGGCAGGAGACGCCGGCGATGGCCTTTCGGATGAGCTCGCACACATCCACCGTCACATGCCGCGCCTGGAGTTGTCCGTCGCTGACCTGGGTGGCGTGCAGGCACCGGTCGATGACCCTGTTCATGTCGCCGATGGACTGCTTGATCTCTCGGCCGGTCTCGCTCTGATCCAGGCGCATGAGGATGGCGGCCAGGGGGGTCTTGAGTTCGTGGGCCAGCATGGCCAGAAGCCGCCCCTGCTCTTCCCTGACCTCGCGCTCTTGCTGGGCCTGCAGTTGGGTAAGGTGCAGGGCCATCTCGGTGCTGCGCTGCTGCTGGCGCTTGGTGTGGCTGCGGTACTGCAGCATCACCAGGATGAGCAAGGCGGTGATCAGGATGTGGGTTTGTATGATGTAAAGCGTCATCTCCGAACCGGAGATCAAGCCCAGTCCGGGCAAGGCGGCAAACATCAGCGTGATCACCAGCACGACGTAAAACAGGAGCACCACCGGCCGGGCCATGGCGGGCCGCTGTGGCGTGGCGGCCTGCCAGCCTGTGGCCAGGTACACCGACAACAGGAAAATGAAGGGCGACCAGGTTACTTCACTGAGGTTGAGATGGAGTGCCGCGGACACCATGCCCGATGCGTACAACACCAACTTGATCGGAAAAATCCCGAGCAAGACCAGGTGCAGACGCGTGGCCCACCTCGGCGGCGAAAACTCCCTGAGCAGCAGGACATGGAACAGCACCGCCGAGCTGACCGAGACTATGCTGAGCAAACTCGAGGACTGGTCTATCCACCCGGCCGGCCATTGGGCGGGCCAGACCGACCGCAAATAGCCCGACGAGACGACGGCGTAACTCAACGACGTCACCTGGGCCAGGGCAAAGGCCGAGATGACGGGTTCTCGGCTAAAGACCGCCTGCAGGATGGCCCACAGCGCCAGAACGGCCACCAAGCCGATGTAGCCCGCAAAAAAGATCGCCTGGCGCTGCGTCTGGCGTATCAGGTCGTCCACATTCAGCGCCTCGACGTGGATCTGTCGGGTGCTGGTCGAACGCAGGCTCAGCCAAATGTCGCGGGGGGCCTCCCCCCTGGCGATGGGTATTGTGAAGTCCAGGCTTTCGAACTCATCGCCGCGAGGATGCTGCAAGTCTCCGGTCACATGGGCCACCGCACCGCCCACCAGAGGATCGAAGAGCCGAACCTCATCCAGGTAAACCGGGCGGATGCGCAAGACCAGGCGATCGGCGTCCACCCCCTTTCGGGCAGAAACGCCAGGATCGATGCGCAGCTTGAGCCAGATCACCGAGCGCCCATAGCCACGGCTGAGGGTGCCCTTGAACGCCTGGGTGGGTGATTGCTGAACTTCTGGCCAGTTCTTCTGCCCAGAGGGATCCTCCAACCAGTGGCGCTCGACGATGTGGTCCTGGGCCTGGGCAGCGCTCGCCCAGGCCAAAAGCCATGCCAGCAGGGCCACCACCAGCAGATGCCTGAACGCCGAGGCCCTGTTCATCCTGCAGAAAACTCCATGAATGGCATCGAACATCGGCAGAACAGGTTGTGCGGCACAGGCAAGCCCCGTGCGCGTCGTGGGGTAGCAGTGTAATCAGATTGACGCAGGGCGTGCTCCTTGGTCGCCCATGCCCTTATTTCCGGAGAGGGGGCCGGATTGACCGTGTCAACTTTTGGCCCTTTCAGGCGCAGAAC
>NZ_JAAQQT010000657.1:0-10227 GCF_011742065.1 Aquabacterium sp. A08 | reverse complement strand
CGCGGCAGGAAGAACTGGTCGAAGTCGCCGGGCGCCATGTTGCCGGTGATGACCGAGCCGATGTCGGCCGGGTTGACGCCGTTGCGGGCCAGCGCCTCGCGGGCGGCCTTGATGCCCAGGTCGGTGGGCGAAATGTGGCCGAGCGCGCCGCAGTAGTCCACCATCGGGGTGCGCACGCCGTCCAGCATCCACACGTCGTTGAAGGCGTTGAAAAATCCCTTGTGGGCCATGGTCGTTCCTTGTGAAAAATGGGGGCTCAGGCCTGCGGCTTGAGGATGTAGTGCAAGGCGTCGGCGTGCAGCTTGGCCACGGTGTCGGCGCGGTGGCCCAGCACGGCGCGCTGGTTGATCGAGCCTTTGTCGGTGATCTCGCCACGGTCGATGGTGGGCGGGTCGGCCAGCAGGCACAGGCGGGCGATGCGGTTGGCGCTGCCGGTGGCGGTTTTGGCCAGTTCGTTCACCACAGTCTGGAAGTGCGCCAGCACGGCCGGGTGGTCCAGCACGTCGTGCAGCGAGGCGCTGGGCGGCAGGTCGCACAGCTCGCGCACCTTGGGCGTGGGGAACACCATGGCGCCCACTTCCTTCATGTTCAGGCCGGTGATGACCGCGTCCTGGATGTAGGGCGCGCCGGCGGCGATGATCTTCCCGCGCAGCGGGCCCACGCTGACGAAGGTGCCGGTGGCCAGCTTGAAGTCTTCGGCGATGCGGCCATCAAACTTCAGGCCCAGGTGGATGTCGGTCTCGTCGATCCACTTCACCGCGTCGCCCGAGCAGAAGTAGCCTTCTTCGTCAAAGGCCTCGGTGGTTTCGGCCGGCGCGCGCCAGTAGCCGGGGGTGATGTTGGGGCCTTTGTAGCGCACCTCGGTCTTGCCCTGCATGTCCACCAGCTTCACGGCCATGCCGGGGGTGGGCACGCCCAGGTCGCCGGCCCGCACGTTGGGGCTGGTCACGAACAGGCCGAAGGGGCCGGATTCGGTCATGCCCAGGCCCGAGGTCATGACGATGCGCTCGCCGATCTCGGCCTCCTCGCTCTCGTACAGGCTGTCCCACACCGGCTGGGCCAGGGCGGCGCCGGCGTAGAAGAACATCTTGACGCGCGACAGAAAGGTCTTGCGCAGGGTGCGGCCGTCGTCGGTCGGGGCCTTCATCGCGTTGGCGATGGCCTCGAAGCCGGTGGGGACGTTGAAGTACACGGTGGGCGCCACCTCGCGCAGGTTGCGCAGGGTTTCGCCGATCAGCGCCGGGGTGGGCTTGCCGTCGTCGATGTACATGGTGCCGCCGTGGTAGAGCACCATGCCGAAGTTGTGGTTGCCGCCGAAGGTGTGGTTCCAGGGCAGCCAGTCCACCAGCACCAGCGGGTCTTCCTGCAGCACCGGCATCGACTGCGTCATCTGCTGCTGGTTGGCGCACCACATGCGGTTGGTGTTGATGACCGCCTTGGGCAGCTTGGTGGAGCCGCTGGTGAACAGGAATTTGGTGATGGTGTCGGGGCCGGTGGCGGCCATGGCGGCGTCCACCGCCGGCGTCACCGGCGCGCGGGCCAGCGCGTCGAAGGCGGTGGTGGCGCGGCCGTCCAGGTGGCCACTGGCCAGCACCACGTCGAGGTCGGGCGCCACGGCGCCGGCAATCGCCTTGGCGTAGCGTGCGTCTTGCGCGAACACCAGGCCCGGCGTGACGGTGCGCAGCACGTGCTTGAGCTTGTCGTAGTCGGTGCTGACCAGCGAATACGCCGGCGAGGTGGGCACGTAGGGCACGCCCGCCACCAGGCAGCCCAGGGCCAGCAGGCCGTGTTCCAGGCTGTTTTCGCTCAGGATCACCACCGGCCGCTCGGCGTTCAGGCCGCGGTCGATAAGGCCCTGTGCGATGGCGCGCGCCGTGGCCCAGGCCTGGGCGTAGCTGACGTGCTGCCAGTCGCCCAGGGCGGTCTGGCCGTCGGCGCCGGTGACGCGCTGGCGCTGGGCCAGCCAGGTGCGGTCGGGCGCGGCCTCGGCCCACTGGCGCAGGCGGTCGGTCAGGCGCTCGGGGTAGGGCTGCAGCGGCTGGTCGGCTTCCAGGTAGTGGGTGCCGGTGGGGCCGTCGCGCAGCGTCACGCGGGTCACGCCGAAGGTCAGCGGCCGGAAGGTGGCGGGGGTGTCGTTCATGTGTGTCTGCCTCTGCGCGGTGCCGGCTCAGCCTTTTTGAACCTTGGCGGCCTTGCCTTCCAGGAAGGCGCGCACGCGCGCCTTGGCCTCGGGTGCGGCCTGGGCGATGGAGGAAATCAGGGCTTCGGTGAAGAAGCCGTGGTCGCCCGGCTGTTCCGCGATGCGGGGCAGGGCGTGCATCAGGGCGAAGTTGGTCAGCGGCGCGTTGGTGGCGATGCGGGTGGCCAGTTCCAGCGCCTTGTCCAGCGCGGTGCCGGCGGGCACCAGGTACTGCGACAGGCCCACGCGCTCGCCGTCGGCGGCGTTGTAGACGCGGCCGGTCAGCATCATGTCGGTCATGCGGGCCGCGCCGATCAGCTTGGGGATGCGCACCGAACCGCCGCCGCCCACGAAGATGCCGCGGGTGCCTTCGGGCAGGGCGAAGAAGGTGGACTCGTCGGCCACGCGGATGTGGCAGGCGCTGGCCAGTTCCAGGCCGCCGCCCACGACCGCGCCGTGCAGGGCGGCCACCACCGGCACGTTGCCCTTTTCCACGCAGTCCAGCGCCTGGTGCCACATGCGCGAGTGGAAGATGCCTTCGCCGGCGTCGCGTTCCTGCAGTTCCGACAGGTCCAGGCCGGCGCAAAAGTGGTCGCCTTCGCCGTGGATGACCGCGGCCCGCGCGTTGGCCGGCAGGTTCTGGAAGGTGTCGCGGATGGCCAGGATCAGGCCGTCGCTCAGGGCGTTGCGCTTGGCCGGGCGGCACAGGCGCACCACCGCCACGTCACCGTGCATGGTGAGCTGGACGGCGTCGCGGGCGGGGGTGGCGGTGGGGTGGGAGCTGCTCATGGTGTCTCGTGGGATGGGGTGAATATGATTATGAATAATAACTAAATGACTGGAACTTGTCTCGGTTTGGTTCCTAGGGTTTACCCTGATGATTGGCCGGGATTCGTTACCATTCACAACTGTATGGTGAATTTTTGTCCGGTTTCTGGCGCCGCGCCATTGGGGTAAACCTGAGGGCCCGCCCCCATGTCAGCCCCGGGCCGGCTGGCGCCGCTATCATCCCGATGCCATGACCGCTGCATCCCCACCCCCCCACGCCGCCCGCCCCGGCGCGCGGCCGTCCCTGACGCCGCAGGACTGGCTGCGCGTGGCCGCCGACGTGCTGGTGGACAAAAGCGTGGAAGGCGTGCGGGTGGACGTGCTGGCCAAGACCCTGCAGGTGACCCGCGGCAGCTTTTACTGGCACTTTGTGGACCGCGCCGACCTGCTGCAGCGGCTGCTGCAGGCCTGGAAGCAGACCCAGACCGAGCAGGTCATCGCCGCCCACAACCGCCAGGGGGTGACGGCGCAGACCGTCATCCACGAACTGGCGGCGCTGCCTTTTCACGGTGCCCGGGCACAGCGCGGCGGCGCCATCGAACTGGCGATCCGCGCCTGGGCGCGCCGCGACGACATCGCCCGCGCCGTGGTGGACGAGGTGGACGCCATGCGCCTGCGCTACATCGGCGACTGCTTTGCGCGTCTGGGCTTCGATCCGCTGGCGGCCCAGAACCGCGCCTTTGTGATGTACAGCTACATGCAGTCCGAGTCGCTGTTTCGCGCCCAGGGCAGCGACGAGGACAAGCAGCGCCGCCGCACCTTCATCGAACGGCTGCTGACCCAGCCGAGCCTGCCGTTCTGAGCCGGCACGCCGGGGCCCGCCCCGGCGGCCCTTCGTTTTTGTTGTCCACCCACCGTCCCATGACCCTGCCTACCTGGCCCACCCACCAGCCCTGGCCCGACGCCTCACCCCCGATCCTGACCGTGGCCGACGGCGTGGCCACCCTCACCCTGAACCGCCCGGCGCACCGCAACCGGCTGCACGACGAAGACCTGCGCACCCTGTTGCAGCAGTTCGAGGCGCTCAACGACGACCCGCAGGTGCGGGTGCTGGTGCTGACCGCACGCACCTGGCCCCACGCGCGGGTGTTCAGTGCGGGCTACCACATCGGGGAATTCAACGACAGCGGCCACGCGCCCCTGGCGTTCGAGCAGGTGCCCGACGCCCTGGCCCGGGTGCGGGCGCTGACGGTGTGCGCGCTGAGCGGCAGCGTGTACGGCGGCGCCACCGACCTGGCCTTGGCTTGCGACTTCCGCATCGGCGTGGAGGGCATGGAGCTGCGCATGCCCGCCGCCGCGCTGGGCCTGCACTACTATCCCAGCGGCCTGCGCCGCTACGTGGCGCGGCTGGGCCTGGGCGCCACCCGGCGCCTGTTCCTGCTGGCCGAAGCCACCCCGGCGGATGAACTGCTGGCGCTGGGCTACCTGGACCGGCTGGTGCCGCCCGAGGCCCTGCCGGCCGCGGTGGCCGAGTGGGCCGACCGCGCCGCGCACATGGCGCCGCTGGCCTTGCAGGGCATGAAGCAGACCATCCAGGAAATTGCCTGGGGCGAGGACAAGCTGGCCGACTGGCGCAGCCGCGAGGCGCTCACCCAGGGCAGCCGCGACTTCGCCGAAGGCCGGGCGGCCTTTGCCGAGCGCCGCGCGCCGGTGTTCAGCGGGCGCTGACGGCTTTGGTGGGGCGCCACCTCAAAAGCGCAAGAGCGCCAGCGGAATGCACACGCTCAGCGGGTTGCATAGGAGCCAGGCCACGGCGCGGCGGGGATGGGTGTCGGTCTGGATCAAGGCCACGTCCAGCCTGTCCAGCCAGCGGCAGGGCCGGCCACTGGGGTGCCGAAATCGGGGCTTTGCGGGCCGGCCGCGGCTCAGCGCGGTTTGCACCGATCCTGTCACAAAAAAGTCCAGGAACATGCCGGCCGCCACGGGGATGGGGCTCATCCACACGCCAAAGCGCTCCAGCATCACCTGCGCCACCCAGAATACCGCCAGGAGGATCGCCACAAAGAGGAGGCCGGTGATCCACAAGCGCACGTAGGCAAAGCCCCAGCCCTGCCGGGCGGCGAAAAAGTAGCGTTGCCAGCAAGCCGCGATGAGGCCACCCAGCAAGAGTCCGATCACGATGTCTGCCAGCCACCCTTCCCCGTTGCTGGAGTGGCGGATGGGGTGGTCCAGCGTGGCTAGGATGGCCGCGTGGACGTCGATGCCGTAACGTGCGCCCACCGGTGTTTCAAACAGGTCGTCGGTGCCGTAGCGGGCCCCGAAGATCACGGGTTTGTCGCGCAGGGGCGAGAGGTCGGGTTCTTCCTCGCCCCAGTCCATGCGCAGGTTGTGGGCCTGCGCCGCGCGGTAGTTGATCGGCATGGGGTGGGCGGCGCCCAGGTTCCGCAGGGGCCAGGGTTGCGTCCAGTCGCCCGTCAGGTAGCCATTGGCTTCGGCCGTTTCGGTCGGTGCGAGGCGAAACAACTGCTCGCAGACCGGGCTGGAACGGGAGGGTGCTGTCCGCAAGGCCTCGGCCAGCGACGCCGCGGACGGTTCGTACTTGTACACAAAGCCACTCACCCCCTGGTGCAGAAACGGCTCGGCAAAGGTGACGCCGGCCTGGCACATGGCCTGCATCCAGTGGTGCTTGCGTGCTTGCAATGTGGCGTCGGGGGTCGGAAAGGGGGTGATCAGAACGGTGCGCTGCGCCTGTTCGGTCAGCAGCGCATGGATGGCTTGTTCGCATTGCGCGGTCTGCCCCCCGTCCCGCTGCGACTGGCCCAGGGGTGTGGGGGACAGGTCCAGGTCGATCGCCAGCCGGGCGGGCTGGGCCGCGTAGAGGCGCTGCAGGTCCTGCAGCAACTGGCAGCGGGGCAGTGGGCTGACCGTGTCGTAGCGCTGGCTGTGGCGCAGGGGGGCTATGCCCACGACCACGTTGTCAACATCGCTCGCCCGGGGCGGGCCGGTTTCGGTGGCCGAGGCGAGGTTGGACGACAGCACGTAACTCACATCGGCCAGCGGGCCCAGGTAGTCGCTGTACAACAGCGACAGGGATGCCATGAGGGCGGCGCTGTACAACAGGTGCAGCCGTTCGCGGAGAGTATGGAGCAGTGGGCGCATGCTGGGGGGGCGTGTGCGATGGGGAACCACCCGGCGGATGGCCATCTGGGCAAAATGTATTACAGTTTGAAACAAAGTGGGCTCTGGATGGGAGGGTGCAGTGAATCTGTTTCCGAAGCGTAGGATGGTGGCCGGCATGGCCCTGATGGCCTTGTGTTCCGCGGGTTTGGCCCGGGAGTGTCGCCCGCCCGATGACACCCGGGTCACCACTTACTACCAGCGGCTGGAAGGGCGGGTGGACCCGCTGCGTTGCGATTCCCTCGTCACCGTGCTCAAGAAACTGGTGTCGCGCCACCGCATCGGGGGGCGCCAGCTGGAGCCGGAGCAGTCGCTCAGTCCCGAACGTGCCGCCCTGGAATGGCAGCAGGCGCAGCAGGACCCCCAACTGGCGGGCGAACTGGCCCAACTGTCCCGGGAGCCCGATGCCGTGAACCGGCTGTTGCTGGAGGCGGTGCTGCTGGATGCCCACGGCTACTACGCTGCGCGCGATGCCCGCCTGCTCCAGTTGCCACCGGCCGGGGGCCGCTGATGACGGCCCTGCCCAGGCGCTGCCTGACCCCGACCCTGGTGGCCGCTGCCCTGGCGGCGGCCGGTTGTGTCGCCACCTTGTCTCCACCGCGTGAGCCGGGTTTGGCCGCAGCGGCGGTGGACCGGCCACCCGTCGAAGGCACGCCGGCCCCGACGGCGCCGCGGCTGGCCCTTCCCCAGATCAACCTGGAGCGGGCAGAGAAGCTCAAGGGGCAGCAGACGTCGGTGCTGCGCGACCCCCATTGCGAGCAGGCGGTGGTGCCCAGCATCCAGGGCAACCTGTTGGGCCTGACCGCCCTGCTGGCCGAGGCCGAACTGGGCAACCGGCTCAAGAAAATCGGTGACTCTCTCAAGGACCGGCCGCGGCGCAGCCGCCCGGTGGATGGATGGGCCAGCGTCAAGGTGGCGGCCAGGCACCTGAACTGGTTGCCCTTTGTCCTGGAAGAGAAAATCGGTGAGCACGGCCACCAGCAGGTCGCCGACGTGTTGCGGCGGGATTCCGCACCAGGGCGCAAGCTCTACCCGGCCCTCGATGCGGCGCTGGCGGCACTGTTGGCACGGGTGCCCGAGCAGCACGATTACACCTTCAAGGTTCACATCCGCAAACGCAGCGAGACCAACGCCGTGGCCATGCCGGGTGGCTACCTGTACGTGGACCAGGGGCTGTTCGACCGCGCCAGCGGCCGGCTCACGCCCGAGGGGCACTTTGCGCTGGCCCACGAAGTTTCCCACGTGCTGCAGCGCCACGAAACCTACAACACTCAGGCGCGCATTCTGGATTCGATCGAGAGCCTGGAGCAGGGCGTGGCCTTGTTCAAAAGGGTAGGGGAGCGCGACCCCCGTGCGGTGGACAAGCTGATCCGGCTGTTCGGCAGCACCCGCAACCGCTTCGGCCGTTTCTACGCCGAACAGGAATTGCACGCCGACAGCTGTGCCTTGCGGCTGCTGGCCGACACCTTCCCCCAGGAGGCCGATTACCTGCGCATCGTCGGCAGCTTTGCCGAGCGGGTCGCCCGGCATCCGGAGCACAGCGACGACCACAAGGACGACCTGATCACGATCGTCAACCGTCCCATCGACCGCCACCCCGGCGGTGTGGCGCGCATGAAAAACCTTCAGCAGTCGGGCCGTTTCTGGATGCAGAAACGGCAGGCCGCGCCGAACGCCGGTCGTTTGTGATCAGTCGCCCGGCTGGACCGCCCCCAGCCGTTGCGACAGGCGCCGGCCCACCTCGCGCAAGGCCTGGGTCTGGGCGCTGCCATCGTCCAAATCGAGCATGGCGCTGGGGCCGATGGCGGCGATGGCCAGCACCAGTCGCCCGAAACCGTCGAACACCGGCACCGCCATGGCGCTGATGCCGGGCAGCAACTCGTCGCGCACCCGGGTCATGCCGGCGCGGCGGATGTCGGCCAACTCGGCGGCAAAGGCCGGGTCGTCCAGGGCGCCTGCCAGGCCTTCGCGGGCCAGGGCGGTGGCGATGTCGGCCGGTGGCCCGAAGGCCGCAAACACCTTGCCGGTGCCTGTGTGACGCAGCGACGCCGGCGTGCCGTGGCGCATGGCCACGTGCACCGCGGTCGGGCCGTCTTCCACCCGGATGATGATGGGCCCTTCCACCCCCCACACCGCCGCCGACACGGTGCAGCCCACCCGCTGCGCCAGGCTGGGCAGTTCGGCAATCGCCAGCCGCACCGGGTCCACCTGCTGCAGGCCGATCAGGCCCAGTTGCAGCGCCAGCGGCCCCAGGCCGTAGTGGCCGCTGACCGGGTCCTGCTCGATCAGCCCGAGCTTGCCGAAGCTGACCAGGTAGGGGTGGGCCTTGGCCGGGGTCATGTCGGCCTCGCGCGCCAGGTCTTTCAGCGCCATGCGCCGACCGCTGCGCGCCAGCGCCTTGAGCAACTGGCCGCCCACCTCCACGCTCTGGATGCCGCGCGAGGGCCGCGCCTCGCTGTCTTCGCTGGCGTCGGTGGAATGTGGGGGTTTCTCCGTGTGCATGGGGCGATTGTGCCGCCGCGCGCGGCCGCTTTCGGGGGGCTTCGGGTTTTTACTTAAACAAATCCGTTTGTCATCGGCGAATATTTTGGGTACCATCGCGGCCATCTATTTCAATCAAACGCATTTGTCATTGTTGAATTTTAAGGAGCCCCCGCATGAGCACCAAAACCTTCGCCTCCGCCGCCGACCTCGAAGAAAAGAAAGTCACGTTCGAGAAGCTCTCCGAGCACGCCTACGCCTACACCGCCGAGGGCGACCCGAACACCGGCATCATCATCGGCGACGACGCGGTGATGGTGATCGACACCCAGGCCACCCCGGTGATGGCGCAGGACGTGATCCGCCGCATCCGCGAGGTGACCGACAAGCCCATCAAGTACGTGGTGATGAGCCACTACCACGCGGTGCGCGTGCTGGGCGCCAGCGCCTACATGGCCGAGGGCGGCGAGCAGATCATCGCCAGCCGCGACACCTACGACCTGGTGGTCGAGCGCGGCGAGTTCGACAAGGCCAGCGAGATCGGCCGCTTCCCGCGCCTGTTCCAGAACGTGGAAAGCGTGCCCGAAGGCCTGACCTGGCCGACCATGACCTTCGAAGGCAAGATGAGCGTGTGGCTGGGCAAGCTGGAGGTGCAACTGATCCAGCTGGGCCGTGGCCACACCAAGGGCGACACCGTGGCTTGGATCCCGTCGGAAAAAATCCTGTTCAGCGGCGATTTGGTGGAGTTCGACGCCACCCCCTACGCCGGCGACGCCTATTTCAAAGACTGGCCGCAGACCCTGGACAACGTGGCCGCGCTGCAGCCCGAAAAGCTGGTGCCCGGCCGAGGCGCCGCGCTGACCACGCCCGAGCAGGTCCAGGCCGGCCTGCAGGGCACGCGCGACTTCATCAAAGACCTGTACGCCAGCGTTCAGGCCGGTGTCGCCGCCGGCAAGGACCTGCGCGCCGTCTACGAAGAAACCTTCGCCCAACTGCAACCCAAGTACGGCCACTGGGTCATCTTCAACCACTGCATGCCCTTCGACGTGACCCGCGCCTACGACGAAGCCACCCAATACCAGCACCCCCGCATCTGGACCGCCGAGCGCGACGTGCAGATGTGGCAGGCCCTGGAAGGCTGATGCCGCACCCGGGGTGAGGCCCGCGCCGCGCCCCGGCCCCCACGCCCCACGGGCACCGCCACCACCGACTGGCCTCGCGCCGGCCGGCGGGTCGGGTTGTGCCCGCGCGAACCCCATGCCCCGTCCGGAGGACCCCATGACCGCGAACGATCCCCAGCAATTCCCCTTCCGTGGCACCGGCGAACAGGTGCAAGCCATCCAGTTCGCCTACGCGCGTTTGCCCGACCAGGACGCGGCCACGCCCGTGCACCACCCGGTGGTGGTGGTGGGCGCCGGCCCGGTGGGCCTGACCCTGGCCATCGACCTGGCCCAGCGTGGCCAGCGGGTGGTGGTACTGGACAACGACGACAAACTGTCCATCGGCTCGCGCGCGCTGTGCTTTGCCAAGCGCACGCTGGAGATCTGGGACCGCCTGGGCGTGGGCGACCCGATGGTGGACAAGGGCGTGTCGTGGAACGTGGGCAAGGTGTTCTTCAAGGA